>NZ_DBMACV010000031.1:0-35797 GCF_057861905.1 Phocaeicola sp.
AATCGAGATTATCTTCTGAATATCGCTGCCTGAAAAAGTTAACTACACTCTTATCGTTGATAAAGAAAAGAGGGTGAATCGCGTATTACGACACACCCTCTATAACTTCTTCCCCATATAAATTATCGGGAACAGAAGTCTGAGATTGGTAGTTGGTATATATTCCGCAACTGCTTAAAAGAAGCGTTACGCCGAATATCATTATCTTTCGTGTATACATATACTACTTATTTTTTTCAACGTTAAAAGCACTCTTTTCTATCAATGTTTGTTCTTTTTCATACAGCACCTGCTGATCGGGCTCTTTTTGCATTGGTCCACGCAATTTTTCCTGTAAGTATTCAAATACAATAAAGAATACAGGGACAACGAAAAGTAAAGCCAATGTTCCGATAAGCATACCTCCTACGACTCCAGTTGCTAACGAACTATTACCGTTTGCACCAGCTCCGGTAGAGAACATCAACGGAAGCATACCAAAGATCATACAAAGTACAGTCATGATGATAGGACGGAAACGAGCTTGAGCAGCAGAATAGGCAGAAGAAATTATGCCCATTCCTTTGCGTCGACGTTCTATGGCATACTCGGTAATCAAAATAGCCGTTTTAGCCAGCAAACCAATCAACATAATTGCTCCAGTCTGCAAATAAATATTATTCTCCAGTCCAGCTATACGTGCGAAAAGGAAACTACCCATTAATCCGAAAGGTACAGAAAGAATAACGGCCAACGGAACCAGAAAACTTTCATATAGACAAGACAAAATCAGGAAAATAAGCATTACACACAATGTATAAACAAATACCGTTTGTGCTCCTCCACTGCCAGCTTCCTCTCGTGCCATACCTCCATATTCATATCCGTATCCAGAAGGAAGCATCCGTTCCGCTACTTCTTTGATAGCTTTCTGTGCTTCACCCGTCGAATATCCGTCGGCTACATTGACGTTTACATTGATGGTATTGTAAAGATTGAATCGTTTGGCTATTTCAGCACCTTCTTCCGAACGAAGTGTAACAAACTGGCTGACAGGAGCCATTTCTGTTCCATTACGCACAAACATATTATCCAGTGCGTGCTTATCCAGACGAGATTTAGGTGAAGCCTGAATCATGACACGGTATACCTTACCAAACTTGTTATAATTAGAAACATACGAACCACCACAATAAGCTCCCAAGGCATTAAGTACATCATTCGGACTGATTCCGGCACGTTTACACTTAGCAGCATCCACGTCTACAGCCACTTGTGGAAAGTTCATGGCATAAGAACTATAAGCCATAGCTATTTCCGGACGTTTGTTCAGTTCACCTATATATTGCATGACCGAATTATAGAAAGGCTCCATTTCTCCACCCGTTTTATCCTCCATATAAAGTTCAATGGAGTTACCTGTACCATATCCTGGAATCATTGCTGGCTGAAAACAGAACACCTGAGCTTCCTTTATATTACTGAATTGTGCATTCAATCGCTTCATGACAGCATAACTGTATGTTCTTCACCTTTTCGTTCATCCCAATGGCGCAGACGGATAATGACTGTTCCGTAAGAGGTTCCCTGACCAGAAATCAATCCATAACCGGAAGTACGCGAATAATGTTCTATTTCTGGAGTAGCCTCCAATATCTTTTGTACTTTATCCATTACTTTATTAGTTTCAACCAATGAACTACCCGGTGATGTACTGATATTAACCATCATTGTTCCCTGATCTTCTTGAGGCACCAACCCAGTCTTAGTAGTAGTCATCAAATAAACCAATAAAGCACAAGCAATGCCTAATGAAGTCCATACCATCCAACGACGACGGAAGAAAAACATCAATCCTCTCTTATATTTTCCCATTAAGGCATTAAATGAAACATTATAAGCTGCACGTATTCTACCATTTATACTATGAGGGTTCTTTTTTCCATCCGACGGTTTCATCATCATTGCACACAAAGCAGGACACAACGTCAAGGCATTCAGACAAGAAATACCAACAGCAACAGCCATGGTTACACCAAATTGAGTATAAAAGACACCAGATGTACCACCCATAAAAGTTACCGGAACGAACACTGCCATAAAGACCAACGTACACGACAGAACAGCCATCGTAACATCGCTCATGGCATCCTTGGTAGCAAGATAAGGAGAACGGAAACCAATATCAAATTTGGCTTGCACAGCCTCAACAACAATAATGGCATCATCTACCACAGTTCCAATAGCCAGTACCAATGCAAACAAAGTCAATATATTAATACTGAAACCAGCAACTGACAGAAAAGCGAATGTACCTATCAGTGAAACGATAATTGATATAGATGGTATTAATGTACTTTTAAAATCATGCAAGAAGAAGTAAACTACCAAAATCACAAGGATAATGGCAATGACCAGTGTTTCAATCACATTATCAATGGATGCAAACAAGAAATCATTCACACTCATCATCTGAAGGAATTCCATTCCTTCCGGTAAATCTTTAGACATGTCGTTCAAAAGATTAGTGATATCCTCATTTACAGCCGTTGCATTCGCACCTGCTACCTGATAGACCATAAACATTATACCTGGTACACCATCTGCTTCTCCATGAAACCCATAAGACTCACGTCCAAGTTCTACATCAGCTATATCCTTTACCCGTAATACAGAACCATCCTTTTCAGAACGTATTACCATATTTTCAAACTCCTCAACACTTTTCAATCGTCCTTTATATTTCATGGTATACTGAAATACATGATCCGAGTTTTCCCCAAAAGAACCTGTCGGAGCTTCTATATTTTGTTCTCCCAATGCAGCTGTAACATCGGAAGGAACCAAGCCGTATTGCGCCATTTTCTCCGGTTTCATCCAAATACGCATACTATACGTATCGCCCAAGAGCTGTACATCTCCTACTCCTTGAATACGTTTTATCTGTGGAATTACATTTATATCCAGATAATTGGACAGGAAACTTTCATCATAGCGTTTATCCGGACTGATAAGGCTATTAATCTGCAGGTAACTGTTCTGACGTTTTGTTGTACTGACACCAATAGCCGTTACTTCTGCAGGTAACAATCCCTGAGCTGCCGATACACGATTCTGTACATTGACAGCTGCCATATCCGGATCTGTTCCTTGTCTAAAATAAACCAAAATTTCAGCCGTACCAGCATTAGTCGCGGTAGAAGTAATGTAAATCATGTCTTCCACACCATTTATACTCTCTTCCAGCGGCATGATAACACTGTTCATCACAGCATCTGCATCGGCTCCTGTATAAGTCGCATCCACACAAACTGTTGGCGGAGCAATATCCGGATATTGTTCTACCGGCAGTACATAAAGTGAAATAAATCCAACAATTAATATCAATATAGATATTGACAAGGCCATCACAGGCCGTTTAATAAATATATTTCCTTTCATAAGCGTCAGTTAATTATTTAACTTGTGTTCCTTCACGAACCATTCCCGCACCGTTCGAGATTATTTCGTCGCCAGATTTCAAACCTTCCAATACAATATATTCTTTCCCATCATTAACAGGAGCTACCTTAATCAGTGTAGACACAGCTTTACCATCTACAACTTTATATACCAATAGCTTATCCTGCAATTGTATAGTAGCGCCTTGTGGAATAACTATACATTGTTTATATATACTTGGAATTAACACATTACCAGAAGCTCCACTATGCAGCAAGCGCGAAGAATTAGGAAAGACGGCACGAACCCCTACCGTACCTGTTTCCTTATCAATCACTCCACTGATAGATTCAATCTTACCTTTTTCCTCATAAGTAGAACCATCATTCAACTGAAGCTGAATGGCAGGCATATTCTGCAAGGCCTTTTCGATTGTACCATACTGACGAGCCAGCGACAAAAACTGATTCTCCGTCATCGAAAAGTAAACATACATATTCGAATTGTCAGAAACAGTGGTCAACGGCTGGGGCATGCTGGGACTCACTAATGTACCAACCCGATAAGGCAACATGCCCACTACACCGTTGCTTGGACTTTTAACTTCTGTATAAGAAAGGTTATTGCGTGCATTAACTTCCTGAGCCTTTGCCTGCGCCAACTATGCTTTGGCTGTGAGATAAGCATTTTTTGTAGTCTGCAAGTTAAAGTCAGAAACAACTTTCTTAGCAAACAAAGCCTGTGTACTCTTATAAGTAAGTTCTGCTGTAGCCAGATTGGCTTTTGCCGACTCTACATTAGCTATTGCTGTTTCGAGTGCTGCTTTATAAGGAACCTGATCTATAACAAACAGAATTTCTCCTTTTCGTACAATATCACCTTCTGAAACATTCAGCTTTTCAATGTATCCCGAAACTTGCGGATAAATATCAATATCCTGTTTACCTTCAATCGAAGCAGAGTATGAAGTTGTAATCTCCTTATCCGTATCGGCAGTGATAGTTGCAAGACTATACCCTTTTGTCTCACTGTTCTTTGTTTCTGTCTTACAAGAAGTTACACCTATTGTACAGCCTGCAAGAATCATTAGCCATACCTTTAGTCTAATTGTTTTCATTGTCATATTCATTCATTTTTTGTTCGTGCAAAAGTAGTATCTTGCCCTGTAACAAAAGCGACGAATTTTCGTACAGAAACATTCTGTTTTCACCTTTCAGAAGATATATTTTGTTAAATGTGGAAAATACAATATAGATAGAGGAAAATTAAACATGGTATCTACTATATAAATCCTCTACCTTTGCAAAAAAATAATGTATGGAAGATAATATTATCAAATATATCGATATGGAAATGTTGAAGTCGTATAATGGACAAGAAACCTATACCGACGACTATCTGTTCTTTACCGACAAACTGGAAAAGATATTTTTAGAAAACAAAAACGTCAAACTGGAAGTTTTTCTGATGATATATTGTACCGAAGGAGAAATTAAACTGGAACTAAATAATGTACCTCACTATCTACATCAGGACGATCTGATTATCAGCCTTCCAAATACACTAATCGGGCGAGTTTCAGCAAGCTCCTCACATAAGGTAAAAGTGATTTGCTTTTCCAACCGCTTTCTTCAGCGCCTGACACAGACAGAAAAATATACCTGGAAATGGATATGCTACATACAAGAAAATCCGGTTAAGCATTTTGAGCAAGGCGAAAAGAAAAGGTTTAATCAATATTTAAGCTTGATGGAGAGCAAAACACAAACCAACATCAATAAATTCCAAAAAGTCATCTTATCGCATATAGCCTCTGCTTTCTTTGGAGAAATGATTTTTCAGACTACTCAAAAATCTATTGAATCAGAAACAGAGATACATACAGGTTCTCTCAGGCAATCCGATTTTCTGTTTAAACAATTTATGGAAGCGCTTTCGGCTGATAATGGCAAACACCGTACGCTCGAGTATTATGCTAATTTATTTTGTTACTCTCCCAAATACTTATCCCGGGTAATCAAACAAATCAGTGGAAAGAATGCATTAACCCTTATTCACGAAAACGCTATCGAACATATTATAATGGAACTTAAATACTCTAATAAAAGCATGAAGGAAATAGCCATGGACTTCGACTTTTCGAATACATCGTTTTTTGCCCAGTATGTCAAGAAACACCTGGGCATGACTCCTTCCGAATATAGAAGTAATAATCAGGCTACTGATTAATCTTCTACATTCGACAATTTATCCGAGGACAACTGTTCCCTATATTGCTTAGGAGAAACTCCAAGATAACGCTTTACGTATTTGCCAAAAAAAGAAAGATTCGGGAAATCCAGCTCCATAGCTATCTCCTTTATGCTTTTAGGCGACCATTGAAGCATGTACTTTACATTCTTCAAAATATACTGATTTACCAGATCGAAAGCTGTCTGTCCGCTTACCTCTTTACATACAGCAGATAAATATTTAGGTGAAACATGCAGTTTATCAGCATAATAAGCAACCTTACGACAGTTGTTTCCCGGAGTATTCAGCAAGTCCAGAAAGTTCCGGAACAAGACTTCTGATGATGAAAAGGTTTTCGGATTTTCGTTATAAAAACGCTCCATCGTATCGTAAAAATCATAATGTAACATCTCCAGCAAGGCATCAAACAATTCCCTTTGGTGCTTGCGAGGAGTCCTGGTCATTTTTTCATACAGCAAATCGTAATACTGTCTGAATAATCTGGCTTCTTCGTCATTCAGTGAAAAGACTGGATGCTTTTCTACAAACGACCGGAAGCTCCAGGTACTACATTCAAACAAAAACATATTCTTCATATACTCAGGAGAAAGCACAACCCCACGCATCTCGAAATCTATGCTAATCATACTTTTTTCGAATACAATGTTGGGAACACAAACCAACAAATCATTGGGATGAATCAAATAAGTACTTCCATTGATGCAAATAGAAGCCTTCCCCTTCACACAATAAACTAAGAGTATAGCATCTACCTTCACCATATCATCCAGATTGACTTGTCCGTCTTTCAAGCCTTGAATATTATCAATAATGGCTATACGGTCATCTTTGTATGCCGCACTTCTATCCAAATCGCCGTTATGCCATATACCTTTTTCCAAACTATCTTTTTCCATATCGTTATTCTTTTTCCGCAAAATAACGGCAATTTTAACCAACAGCAGTAATCAAAGGAGCGCAATTAATGGTCAATTATTCAGATGAATAAAAGTAAAAGACTTTTAGAACACTTTTAAGGACACAAAAAGAATCAATACATCAGGCAAAATGTATTCTTTTGCTCCCGAAAAATAAAAGATAATTTAGATAGGTATGAAAAAGTGTCATTACATTACAGCTTCATTGCTGTTTTTTACATTGTTATCTTGTCAGGGTAACAGTGACAAACAAAACTCTTCCGCTGATCCGGTAAAAGTAAAGGTCATGCAAGTATCTTCCAGTACAACCAATGAATCCAGACATTTTTCCGGTACTGTAGAAGAATCAAACGCTACAGCACTAAGCTTCTCTGTTATGGGAACCGTCAAGAAAATATACGTCGACTTGGGTAAACATGTAAATAAAGGACAATTAATAGCAGAAATTGACCCGACTTCTATTCGAAGCAGCTATGCAGCCGCACAGTCAACGTTAAAGCAAGCTGAAGATGCTTACCAGCGTATGAAGCAGCTCCACGATAAAGGAAGTCTGGCCGATATGAAATGGATTGAAGTACAAAGCAAACTCCAGCAGGCACGCTCAATGGAAGAAGTTGCACGAAAAAACTTATCCGACTGCAAGTTGTATGCTCCATATAGTGGAGTCATTTCGGCAAAGGATATCGAAGTAGGACAAAATGTAATGCCGGGAATGCCCGTTGCCCATCTGGTTGCCGTAAGAGATTTGAACGTCAAAATTTCAGTTCCAGAAAATGAAATTGCCAATATACAAAAGAGCCAGAAAGCCCTGATTCAAGTTTCAGCTTTAGGCAACCGTTCCTTCGAAGGTAGCGTAGCAGAAAAAGGAATTGTAGCCAATGCCTTATCACGTTCCTACGAAGTTAAAATTCGCATAAACAAGCCGGATAAAGAACTGATGCCGGGAATGGTTTGTGAAGTAGTTTTGGAAACAGCCGAAGACAGCAGTCACTACGTATTACCTGCCAACATTATCCAGTTGGGTGAAGGAAATCAGAACTTTGTATGGGTAAATAACGGAGGAAAAGCCGAAAAGCGTATCATACAATGCGGCGAATTCACTTCTGACGGAATCATTGTCCTGAGCGGAATAAAAGACGGGGATATGATTATAACAGAAGGACAGCAAAAAGTTTGTGAAAACACGCCGGTAACTATAAAATAAAACAGCAATGGAAAAGAAACGTAATATAGTAGAATGGGCAATGCACTATCGGCAGATTGTCATACTGGTAGTATGTTGTCTGGTCGCATTCGGCATATACAGTTTGCCCAACATGCGTAAAAACGAATTTCCTGATTTTACAATCCGCCAGGGAATGGTAGTAGCTGTAGCACCAGGAAATACAGCCGAAGAAATGATTGAACAAGTTACCAAACCGCTGGAAAACTATATCTTCTCCTATAAAGCAGTAAAGAAAGAGAAGACATTTTCTACCAGCCGCGACGGAATTGTTTATATACAAGTAGAACTAAACGACGATCTCAACAACAAAGATGAATTTTGGAGTAAATTCAAACATGGCATTACAACATTCAAGTCGAGCTTGCCTTCGAATGTGCTTGCCGTACAAGTTCTGGATGATTTCGGAGATACGTCTGCTCTGCTTATCACCATGGAGAGTAAGGATAAAACTTACAGAGAATTAAAAGAATACATGGACGATTTGCAAGATCGTTTGCGCCGTATCAGCAGCATCGGACGTATGACGGTAAGTGGATTGCAGAATGAACAGATTGCCGTTTATCTGGATAATGAGAAGCTCTCGCAATACGGACTTACAGAACAGACACTGGCTGTCAACCTGTTTTCTAAAGGGTTCGTTACTTCAGGCGGACGAGTACAAAATCCAGCCTATATACTGCCTGTACACGTAGAAAAATCCTTTAATACCGTTTACGACGTACAAGAGCAGATTGTGTATACCGACCCTTCAGGACATAACATTCGCCTGAAAGATGTAGCTCGTGTGGTAAAGGAATATCCACATGCCGACAGCTACATTACCAACAACGGGAAAAAATGTATTCTGCTTAGCGTAGAAATGAAAAAAGGACAGAATATCGTAAAGATGGGAGAACAAATCAATCTAACTCTCGAAGAGTTTAAGAAAGAGCTTCCGTCCGAAGTAAACATGTTCCGCATTACCGACCAAAGCGAAGTAGTTGGCGACAGTGTAAACAACTTTCTGAAAGAACTGCTGATTGCCATTGTAGCCGTAGTCATCGTAGTTATGTTACTGCTTCCGGTTCGTGTCGCACTGGTAGCAGCCTCTACTATCCCGATTACCATATTCATTTCACTGGGTCTGTTCTATGCTTTTGGTATCGAACTGAATACAGTAACACTGGCAGCACTGATTGTTACACTGGGAATGATTGTCGATAACTCCATTGTGATCATCGATAATTATCTAGAGAAAATAGGAGAAGGAATGTCCCGCTGGCATGCTTCCATACAGAGTAGTACACATTTCTTCCGTTCCATCTTCTCGGCAACCCTTGCCATCAGTATCACGTTCTTCCCGTTCCTGTTCATCATGACAGGTATGTTCCACGATTTCCTGCTCAGCTTCCCGTGGTCCATCACACTTATTTTGGGAATTTCACTGCTGGTAGCTTCATTGCTTGTACCGTTCATGCAGTTCTGGTTCATACGGAAACCTCTTCAGACTGGCAAAAAAGGATTTTCTTTCCTGGATATGCTTCAGAAATATTATAATAAGTTGCTGGATGTATGCTTCAAGCATCCTTATTATACTGTAATAACAGGACTGGCCTTCATTGTTGTGGGTATTATCCTGATGGGCAAATTACCTCAGAACCTGATGCCGACAGCAGACCGTAACCAGTTTGCCGTAGAAATTTATCTTCCTACAGGAACTGCCATCGAAAAGACGTCAGCCATAGCCGACACATTGGAAAATATACTTCGTGCAGACGATCGTGTTGTTTCGGTAACTTCATTTACCGGATGTGCTTCTCCTCGTTTCCACACAGCATACGCACCGCAGATAGCAGGCCCGAACTATGCACAGTTTATTGTTAATACAAAGGGAAATAAAGAAACTGTCGATTTGCTGGATGAATATGCAGCTAAATACACCAATGCATTTCCGGAAGCACTGATCCGTTTCAAACAACTCAGTTACAGTCAGTCGGTCTATCCGATTGAACTCCGATTAAGCGGTAATAACCTCGACAGTCTGAAATGTACAGCAGACAAATATCTGAGCTTATTGCGTAGTATGCCTGAAACAGAACTGGCACAAACCAACTTCAGTAATCCGCAAACCACTGCACGTATCGTACTGAAAGAAGATGAAGCGTCACGGTTGGGTATTACCAATGCTACGGTAGAAGCAACCTTAGCAATGAGATATGGTACAGGAATTCCGGTTGCCAATGTATGGGAAGGTGATTACAATATCCCAATCATACTTAAAAGCAACAAAGCCGACAACGCACATTACAACGACATTGAAGATGAATTAATTCCGGTAGCCGGCGGACTGTCGAGTGTTCCACTTCGCCAGATAGCCAGCATTGAACCATCTACCGAAGACGGACAAATTGTACGCCGAAACGGTGTCTATACCATTACAGTAATGTCCGACTTGAAAAGAGGAGAAAATGCAATGGAAATAACCGGAAAAATTCAGGAAAAGATAAAGGCAATTCCCCTGCCTCAAGGAGTCACACTGACATACGGAGGTGACTTGGAACAGAACAATGAGCAAAATCCGCTTATCATGGGAGCACTTGCCATCGCAGCCGTCATGATATTATTTATCCTGATAGCTCATTTCCACCGTCTGAGTATTGCACTGCTCATCTTCGGCAGTATGACATTCTGCGTTTTCGGTACAGCAATAGGTGTTTTGATTCAGGGAGTTGACTTCAGTATGACGTGTACGTTGGGTATTATCAGTCTGATGGGTATCATTGTCCGTAACGGAATCATCATGATAGACTATGCCGAAGAACTGAGAAGCACAGAAAAATTATGTGTCCGCGATGCCATTTACCATTCCGCACGCCGACGTATGCGACCGATCTTCCTGACATCAGCAGCAGCTTCAATGGGAGTTATCCCGATGATTTGGGGTAAAAGCGGATTGTGGATGCCTATGGGAACTGTAATTTGCTACGGAACTCTTATCACCATGATCTTCCTGCTGACTGTACTTCCGGTTTTGTATATGCTATTGTTTAGAGGTTCCACTCGCAAACGTGCCGTCAATGCACAAATCGAACTTCAATAACATTGATAACTAAAAAGATAGCAATTAAATTCTGTTACGATTATGAAAAGAAAAAACATCATATCTTTATTCCTGCTGTCGGCAGGTTGTATGTTGCCATTATGCGCTTCTGCCCAACATACCTATTCGCTGGACGAATGTATAGAAGCTGCACTCGACAACAATGTACGCATGAAAAATGCTCAAAACAACCTTCGCATGGCAGAACACAGCAAGCAGGAGGCTTTCAGTAAATACTTTCCTACGGTAAGTGCAGCCGGAAGCGGATTCCTTGCCGACAAAAGTCTGGTACGCATGGGACTATCACCCGAAATGCAGATGGCATTCATGAAAAACGGACTCGTAGGCGACGTTTCGGCTACCCTGCCGCTGTTCACCGGAGGACAAATAGTAAACGGGAACAAACTGGCTAAGGTAAATGTAGAAGTAAACCGCCTTCAGCAACGCCAATCACAAAACGAAGTGACGCTGACAGTCGAAAATTATTTCTGGCAGGTGGTAATGCTGAAAGAAAAATTACAGACTATCGGTACACTCGACAAACAACTAAGTCAGTTGCTTCAGGATGTGGAAACCAGTGTACAGGCAGGTATCACAACCCGTAACGACTTATTGCAGGTTCAACTCCGGCAAAATGAAATACAGAGTAAACGCATTCAGGTGGAAAACATGCTTTCATTATCACGGAGTATGCTTGCACAGTATATAGGACATCCGGCTGATAGCATAGAAATAGCGGCAACGTTGAAAGATACGTTGCCGCAAGGACCGGAAGGACTCTATACGGTTCCCGAAACGGCACTTACGATGACCAATGAATATAACCTCCTCCAGCAAAATGTAAAGGCAAGCAGTCTGCAACATAAAATGGCTATAGGCAAAAACTTGCCTACCATAGCTATCGGAGGAGGCTATGCTTACGAGAATCTGCTGGGTAAAGATCATACATTCTGGCTGGGATTCGCTACCGTTTCCGTACCAATCTCAGGCTGGTGGGGAGGCTCGCACGACATTCAACGTCAGAAATTACAACTACGTAATGCCGAAAACCAGCTCACCGACCAAAGCCAGTTGCTGGTAATCCGCATGAAACATACGTGGGACGACTTGAATGATGCCTATAAACAGGTAAAGATAGCTCTGCTTTCCATCGAACAGGCTAAAGAAAACCTGCGTCTGAACACCGATTATTATGCAGCCGGTACATGCACCATGAGCGATCTGCTCGATGCACAGAGCCTCTATCAGCAAAGTCGCGACAAGTATGTAGAAACCTACGCTCAGTATGAAGTAAAGAAACGTGAATACCTGCAAGTGACAGGACGATAGAAATAAGGAATAAAAACAAGAGATTTTGACTATTCTTCTGACATTTATTTCTAACTTTGCGACTAAACATTAAAAAAATTAATTTATGGCAAAGTTCAAACGTATTCTGTTAAAGCTCAGCGGCGAAAGCTTAATGGGAGAAAAGAAATATGGTATCGACGAAAAACGCCTGGGCGAATATGCACAGCAGATTAAGGAAATCCATGACATGGGTGTACAGATCGGCATCGTTATCGGTGGAGGAAACATCTTCCGTGGACTGACTGGAGCCGGAAAAGGATTCGATCGTGTGAAAGGTGACCAGATGGGTATGCTGGCAACGGTTATCAATAGCTTGGGACTGAGTTCTGCTTTGGTAGCAGCCGGAGTAAAGGCTCGTGTGCTGACAGCTATCCGTATGGAACCGATCGGTGAGTTCTACACCAAATGGAAAGCTATCGAAGCCATGGAAAACGGTGAAGTAGTCATCATGTCTGCCGGAACCGGAAACCCGTTCTTCACAACCGATACCGGTTCTTCACTGCGTGGTATCGAAATTGAAGCTGACGTTATGCTGAAGGGTACTCGTGTAGACGGTATCTATACTGCCGATCCGGAAAAAGATCCGACAGCTACCAAGTTCGACGAAATCACTTACGATGAAGTTCTGGCACGTGGCTTGAAAGTAATGGACCTGACAGCTACTTGTATGTGCAAGGAAAACAATCTGCCGATTATCGTATTCGACATGGATACGGTAGGTAACCTGAAGAAAGTCATGTCTGGCGAAAACATTGGAACAATGGTTCACAATTAAACCTGATTTATTATATTCACCACAGAAGATAAAGTTTATCCATCATTGGCATGGAAAACATACTTTTTCTTCTGTGGTGTTTTTTTATGCCTTTTCTCCTCATTCCATCGTCAGACGGACTACCTCGCAATTATTCATGTGCGATACAGTAGTAAGCTGGTCGACAGGTATGCCTGCCAGATAAGCCCGCAACGAACGGTTTATCAGGCCGTGAGCCACCACCAAGATACATTTCCCTTCGTAATGCTGCCGGATATATTCCAGACACTTGCCCGCACGTTCGTAAAGCATTTCACGTGTTTCGGCATCTGCAGGCAGATGCGTCCGGTCTACCGAGTCGAGCGGAAGTCCGGTCCAGCTTCCCCAGTCTATTTCACGCAACAAAGGCGTTGTCTGCCACGGCAGGTTCCTGTCGCCTACAGCCAGACGAACCGTATCGACCACCCGCTGTAAATCGCTGCTGAGTACAGCATCCAGTGGAATATTCCGCAGACGATTGCCCAATTCTACAGCCTGCTGCTTTCCCTCTTCTGTAAGATGTCCCGGCAGGTGCCCCTGAAAAATGCGACTGATATTTTCTTCCGTCTGCCCGTGACGGGCTAAGTATATCGTAATCATAAAAGCACAGTATTAAAATCACCTAAAACCATACGGAGTTGACGCACGATGCAGTCTGCCTGCATGCCTACGCCAACTCCGTATGATATTATAATCGTTCCGATTAATCTTCCATCAGCTTGCGGTAACGGACGCGCTTCGGTTCTACATTACCCATACGCTTCATCTTGTTTTCTTCATATTCTGTATACGAACCTTCGAAGAAGAACACTTCGCTGTTACCTTCGAATGCAAGGATGTGTGTACAGATACGGTCGAGGAACCAGCGGTCGTGGCTGATAACTACCGCACATCCGGCAAAATCTTCCAGACCTTCTTCCAATGCTCGCAGCGTATTCACGTCGATATCGTTGGTCGGCTCGTCCAGCAACAGTACGTTACCTTCTTCTTTCAGCGCCATGGCAAGATGCAAGCGGTTACGCTCACCACCCGAAAGCATGCCGCACAACTTTTCCTGATCGGAACCCGAGAAGTTGAAACGGCTCAGATAAGCACGGGCATTCACATCGCGGTTTCCCATACGCAGCAAATCATTTCCACCACTGATTACCTGATACACCGTCTTGTTCGGGTCAATATCCTTGTGCTGCTGGTCTACGTAAGCCACCTTTACCGTTTCTCCGACTTCAAACTCTCCTCTATCTGGTTTTTCCAGTCCCATAATCAGGCGGAACAAAGTAGTCTTACCAGCACCGTTCGGACCAATCACACCCACGATACCGTTAGGCGGCAGCATAAAGTTCAGGTCGTCGAACAGCAGCTTGTCGCCATATGCCTTTGCTACATGTTTTGCTTCGATAACCTTGTTTCCCAGACGCGGACCGTTCGGAATAAAGATTTCCAGTTTTTCTTCCTTTTCCTTCACATCCTCGTTCAGCAACTTATCGTAAGAGTTCAGACGAGCCTTACCCTTTGCCTGACGTGCCTTAGGTGCCATACGTACCCATTCCAACTCACGTTCCAGCGTTTTACGACGCTTGCTGGCAGTCTTTTCCTCCATTTCCATACGCTTGGTCTTCTGCTCCAGCCAGCTTGAGTAATTTCCCTTCCATGGAATACCCTCGCCACGATCCAGCTCCAGAATCCATCCTGCCACATGGTCAAGGAAGTAACGGTCGTGTGTTACAGCGATGACCGTACCCTCGTACTGCTGCAAGTGCTGTTCCAGCCAGTCAATGCTTTCCGCATCCAAGTGGTTGGTCGGCTCGTCCAGCAACAAGATGTCCGGCTTTTGTAACAACAAACGGCAGAGAGCCACACGGCGACGCTCACCTCCAGAGAGATTTTTTACCGGCTGATCTTCGGGCGGACAGCGCAACGCATCCATCGCACGCTCCAGCTTACTGTCAAGATTCCATGCATCCGTAGCATCTATTATATCCTGCAACTCAGCTTGACGGGCAAACAAGGCATCCATCTTTTCGGGATCCTCATAATACTCCGGCAAGCCGAACTTATTATTTATTTCTTCATATTCGGCAAGCGTATCAACCACACTCTGTACGCCCTCCATCACTACTTCCTTTACAGTCTTGGTATCGTCAAGATGCGGTTCCTGAGCCAGATAACCGACTGAATATCCCGGAGAAAACACCACCTCTCCCTGATAGTTTTTGTCCAGACCGGCTATAATCTTCATCAGGGTAGACTTACCCGCACCATTCAAACCGATGATACCGATCTTCGCTCCGTAGAAAAAAGATAGGTAGATGTCTTTCAAGACTTGCTTATTGTTCTGGAATGATTTGCTCACTCCGACCATAGAAAAGATAATCTTTTTATCGTCTGCCATACTCTTTTATTGTTTATTTGTTTGATAATGTTTCATAAAATAGCGATGTATGTATGCCTGATAGAACAGAAATCCGGCAATACAAATCCCCAGTGCAACCTGATACGGTTTCCCATTTCCTGCCTCACAAGCATATTGGGAAATCCATACACCGAGCATAATACCCGTTTCCCACAACAGTTGGTAGGTATGATAACCGGTGCCCCGCTCGCAATGCAAAGGCAGCAGTATCATCATCCGCAGGAACTGTCCGATAGAAAAGCCCAGTCCCAGTCCCAGCAACAGTCCGGCTCCATAAAGACTTTCGCCCGTATCCGAGCCACAGAGCACAACCAGCCCTGCCCCTGTCAGCAACTGCCCGATCAATATCTGAAGCCTTCCGTTCATCGGGCTGGTAAACACTTGCCTGATAAACAGATATATCAAAAATCCACATCCTATGCAAAGATAGAAAAAAGCATTGGATATCATAATGAAAAGCATTCCTAAAACGACAGGTACAGTCATCATATTTACTCCGGGAAGCAAAGTCCGGAAAAGAATGAACCTGTCGAACGAACACAAGGGCAAGTCGAGCGGTGCACGAAAGCACACTCTCACCATAGACACCAGTACGATAGAAACCGCACAAAGAAAAGCCGAAACATACAGCAAGGAGGTAAAACTCAGATAATTTCCTCCCTCTATACCAACAATTATTCCCCCCAGCATACCGATGATAGACGACCAGGTAAATACCCGGTTAGCCTCATTACGCTTATTACTGGGAGTGACGTCAATCACCAGCGTACTTCCCGTAGCCATCAGGACAATGCCAAACAATGCTCCCTGCAAGATACGAAGAAGTGCCACCATCCCTACCGAAGTAACGTAAGGATATAATATTCCTACAAGTGCCAGCAACGCCATACTCCGGGTACAAACATTCTTCCGGCTAAATGTATCGACCAAATAATTATTGAAAGCCCCAGGAAGGAATAACGTGATTCCGAAAACAGCTGTTACCCCTGCAGCCTGTAGTCCGGTGCAACTCCAGGCTTGAATCATCCACTGATGAATCAAAGGGAACAACATGTAAACCGCTATATAGAGTAATATGTTTGCTGCAATCAGTAAAGAAAAATTTCTATTCCACAGCATATTCATATAGCAACAGTGAAATAAATATCAATACTGCTCGGTTTCATTAGGGAAATCACACGACTTCACGTCTGCTACGTAATGTCCGATAGCATCGGTCATTATCGTATGCAAGTCGGCGTAACGACGCAAGAAACGCGGACTGAAGCCTTTGGTCATCCCCAACATGTCGGCAACCACCAGCACTTGTCCGTCTACAGCTCCACCGGCTCCGATACCTATTACAGGAATGGTCAGTTCGGAAGCTACACGTGCGGCCAGATCGGCAGGAATTTTTTCCAGTACCAGTCCGAAACAGCCAGCCTCTTCCAGCAAGTGAGCGTCGCGAACCAGCTTTTCAGCCTCAGCGTCACCCTTGGCACGTACGCCATAAGTACCATATTTATTGATAGACTGTGGCATCAGTCCCAGATGTCCCATTACAGGCATGCCCGCCCCGATTATTTTCCGGATGGTCTCGATTACCTCTTCTCCGCCTTCCAGCTTAAGAGCATCTGCACCTGTTTCCTTCATAATACGGATAGCGTTTCGCACTCCGTCGAACGGATCAGCCTGATAAGAGCCGAAAGGCATATCGACAACGACAAGCGCACGTTTTACACCACGCATCACCGACTTACCGTGATATATCATCTGGTCTATTGTTATAGGCAATGTAGTTACATTACCCGCCATCACATTCGAAGCAGAATCGCCTACCAAAATTACATCAACGCCTGCCCCGTCTACAATCTGGGCAATCGTATAATCATAAGAGGTCAACATGGAAATCTTTTCACCTCTTTCTTTCATCTCAATCAAACGGTGAGTCGTCACTTTACGTGTATCACCTGAAAGATATCCAGCCATAAAATTTCTCCTAATTTAGTAAAATTGTGGCAAATGTAGTTCATTCTTACGAGTTAAGCAAGAAGGGCTTTCATCTTTTCGAAGGAGAAGGCTGTAAAATCGGGCATCACCAACTTACATTTGTCGGCTATCGCTTCCTTCGGATTAGTGGTACACAATCCTACGACTGCCATACCAGCCGCATTGCCTGCTTCCAGTCCGTGAAATGAATCTTCAAATACTACACAATTCTGGGGAACCGTTCCGAAAACTTCGGCTCCCAGCAGGAAACAATCTGGAGCAGGTTTCGAACGGGTAAACATTTCGGCAGTAAGAATACGGTCGACCAGCTCTTTCAGTTCAGGGTGTGCCTTATATACATTGGCCATCTTCAAGTCGTTCGAGCTTGTAACAATAGCTATCTTTACACCATGCGCACGTAAGTCTTTCATGAAATCGACTACACCGGGAATATACTCAAACGACATTTCTTTTTCAAACTGGTTCAAGCGAGCCGTGATGTCCTGCTGTTCTTTCTCCATACCCGAAAAATGCTTTGCATAAATCTGAGTAAGGGTTTGTCCTTTAATGATACGGCCGAACTCTTCTACCTGGGGAAAATACTGCTTACCCACTTCATTCCAAAACAAACTATACTGTGTTTCCGTATCCATTACCACTCCGTCGAAGTCAAACAGAGCTGCTATACACTTCGTATTATCCATTCTTTCTACCATTTAGTTGATTTAACGGTGCAAATTTCCGAAATATCACGTCATATTCCTAACTTTGAACAAACAAAATTAATCGAAGCCCAAAATGGAAAAGAACAATCCCCATGTCTTAGGAAATGCTCCCATAGGCAAATTGCTTTTACAGTACTCCATCCCTGCCATTATCGGCATGACACTGACTTCCTTGTACAACATTATCGACAGTATCTTTATCGGACACGGTGTAGGGGCACTTGCCATTTCCGGTCTTGCCATTACTTTTCCGCTGATGAACCTGCTTGTTGCGTTCTGTACCCTGGTAGGCGTAGGTGGAGCAACCATTTCTTCCATCCGTCTGGGACAAAAAGATATAAGAGGTGCCGAGAATATTTTGGGAAACGTCACCATTCTCTGCATCATCAATGCTATATTTTACGGAGGCATCACACTGATTTTCCTGGACGAAATACTTTATTTCTTCGGAGCCAGCGAAAGCACCTTGCCTTATGCACGCGACTTCATGCAGATTATCCTGCTGGGAAGCCCCATTTCGTATGTCATGATCGGGTTGAACAACATCATGCGTGCTACGGGTTATCCCAAAAAGGCTATGCTTTCGTCGATGCTGACGGTAGGATGCAACGTAATTCTTGCTCCTATCTGTATATTCGTTCTGGAATGGGGAATCAGGGGAGCTGCCCTTTCTACCATTTTGTCGCAGTTTGTAGGTATGATCTGGGTATTATATCATTTCTACAACAAGAAAAGTTATATACGCTTCAAGCGTTCCAGCTTTAAACTCAGGAAGCACATTATTCTGAATATCTTCGGTGTGGGCATGTCACCCTTCGTAATGAACGTATGTGCCTGCTGTATCGTGATTTTCATCAACAACCGCTTGCTGACTTACGGCGGCGACCTTTCTATCGGAGCATTCGGCATTCTTAACCGGATACAAATGTTGTTCGTGATGATCGTGATGGGAATTACCATGGGAATGCAGCCGATTTCCGGATATAACTATGGAGCACAGCACTACGACCGCGTAAAACGGACACTGCGACTGGGTATTATCGCAGGATGTAGTGTTACGACCGCCGGATTTCTGGTCAGCGAATTGTTCCCAAGCGTATTTGTAGGTATGTTTACCACCAACCATGAGCTGACGGAACAGGCTACCTTGGCTCTACGCATCGGTGTGCTGGCATTTCCTATGATCGGAGCACAAATCGTCATTACACAGTTCTTCCAGTCCATCGGTAAGGTCAGCATATCGATACTGCTTTCTCTTTCCCGCCAGTTGGTCTTCCTGTTGCCCGGACTGGCTTTGCTTCCACCGCATTTCGGAGTAAAAGGGGTATGGTTCAGCATGCCGCTTTCGGACACACTGGCTTTCATCATGGCTGCCGTCATGTTGATTTATCATTTCCGTAAGCTGAAAACGGTCCATCAACCTCAAGAATAATTTATTTTCTATTGCCCCATAACAAACGAAAAGCCGTTTCTGTATCTCCCTTTTGATTTACAGAAACGGCTTTTATGCTCATATTACATTTTTACAAACGCCGAGAACTTCTCCGGAAAACGTCCCGACGTTTCTAAAAAATTTGTACAAATTCTCAGAAAATTTGTACAAATTTTCTGCCGGACTTGCGGAGAGTATTTTTTCTCCCCGCCGGATGCTTATGCAAACGTCAGCTGAAAAGCAGCATGATATTGAGTACAGAAACAACGATGGCAATGGTGTAAAGCACAAACGTGCTCCACCGAGAGTTGGCATACTGCCCCATGACGCGCCGTGACGAGGTGAGCGACAGTTGCAAAAAGACGGTGAAAGGCAACTGGATACTCAGCACCATCTGCGAAATAATCAGTCCCTGAAACGGATTGTCGATGAACAGGATAATCACCAGTGCCAGTCCCAGCGACAACAGAACACCTATTCGCGAGTGAATATCGCGGATATGATAGGATTCTCCGAAGATGCCGGCAAAAATAGAACCTGCAGCCATCCCGCTGGTAACGGTCGACGAGATACCTGCCATAAGTAACGCCAAGGCAAAAATGGTGCCTGCCTGACTTCCCAACAGAGGGTCGAGCAACGATTTTGCCTGCTGAAGTTCTTCCACCGGCGTGCCGTGTGCAAAGAAAGTGGTAGCTGCCAGCAGAATCATGGCACTGTTGATGGCCCAGCCTATGCCCATCGACAGCAACGTATCGTAGAATTCATATTTCAAATGTTTCTTGATGGCTTGTTCGTCCTTCTTATTATATTCCCGACTCTGCACCACTTCCGAATGAAGAAACAGGTTGTGCGGCATAACGACTGCTCCCAGTACACTCATGATGATGAGCATGCTTCCCTGCGGAATGCTCGGCGTAACCCACGAACGGGCAGCCAGTCCCCAGTCGACATCGACCAGAAAGAGTTCGTAGAGGAAAGAAAGACCGATCACCGAAACGAAGGCGATGATACCCCGCTCGATGCGTTTGTACGAATTGGTGAAAAGCAGTATCAGCACAAAAACCGTCGTCAGGATGGCTCCAACGATAATCGGTATGCCGAACAGCATTTCCAATGCGATGGCTCCTCCCAGTATTTCCGCCAGCGACGTAGAGATACTTGCCAGCACGGCACTACCTAAGACGGGACGCGCTATCCACTTCGGTGTATATTTGTTGGCAGCCTCGCTCAGACACAGACCGGTTACGATACCCAGATGCGCCACGTTGTGCTGAAGCACAATCAGCATGACGGTGGAAAGTGTCACGACCCACAACAGTGCATAGCCGTAATCGGAACCCGCCGCAAAGTTCGACGCCCAGTTTCCCGGGTCGATGAATCCCACGGTAACCAGCAGTCCGGGACCGATATACTTGAATATATCCAGACCACCCAGATAGCGCTGGTGGTCTTTCCGCTTTAATTCCCTTAACAGATTCTTCCACATAATGTATTTTCTTATTGTATAATAATGATATTACAAACCACCCCGCCCAAAAGTTCAGTCTAATCGAAATCAAAATTGAGCGTAAGCTGGCGTTCGTCCGTGCGTTTCTTGGGTTTCGGCACAAGCAGTTTCCGTACTCCCTGCGGAGTAAGTTCGTGTATCGTCTTGTCGGGCAGCTCGTTGCACGTGATAAAATATCGAGCCTTCTTCATGACAGCACCCATTTTCTTCAGTTCGTAGAAGCCGATGCGCGAGAAACGGCGCGACATGACAATCATCTTGGCCGAACGTACCCCGATGCCCGGTACACGAAGTAAGGTTTCATAGTCCGCCGTATAGATGTTGACGGGAAAAAACTCGGGATGCTTCAATGCCCACGCCAGCTTGGGATCGACTTCCAGATCGAGGTCAGGACTGGCCTCATCTACCAGTTCGTCTACCCGGAACTGATAAAAGCGCAGCAGCCAGTCGGCCTGATACAGACGGTTCTCGCGTACCAGAGGCGGTTGTTTCAGAGCAGGCAGACGCTTGTCGTAGGTATTGACGGAAATATATCCCGAATAATACACGCGTTTCATGGTAGGCTGGGCGTAAAGAGCGGAAGAAACCTTCAGGATGTCGCGGTCGCTCTCCGAAGTTGCCCCGACAATCATCTGCGTACTCTGTCCCGCAGGTGCAAAACGTGGCGCGTGGCGGTGATGTTTCCGCTCTTCCGCACTCTCGAGCGCCCCCTCACGAATATATCCCATAGGCAGATACACGCTGCGATGGTCTTTTTCGGGAGCCAGCATCTTGAGGTTTGCTTCGGTTGGAATTTCGAGATTCACGCTCAGACGGTCGGCATACAGTCCGGCTTCGCGCACCAGTTCCCTGCTGGCTCCGGGGATGCTCTTCAGGTGAATATAGCCGTTGAAGCGGTGAACCGTACGCAAGTCTTTTGCCACCCTCACCAGACGCTCCATGGTGTAATCGGGATTCCGTACTACGCCCGAGCTCAGGAACAGTCCCTCGATATAGTTCCGGCGGTAAAACTCCATGGTCAGATCCACCAGTTCGCTCACCGACAAAGTGGCACGCGGTATGTCGTTGCTGATTCGGTTGATACAATATGCGCAATCATAAATACAATAGTTGGTTAGCATGACCTTGAGCAGCGAAATACACCTGCCGTCTTCGGCAAAACTATGGCAGATGCCCCACCCTCCTACGGTATTTCCTACCCCGCCAGAGGCATTGCGCCGTACGGTTCCGCTGGAAGAGCACGACACATCATATTTTGCCGACTCCGCCAGCACCTTGAGTTTATGCAAGACTTGCTCGTTCATTTGTATTTCACTCCTATTTTCGCAGTTGTATAAATATGGTAAAAGTAGACATACTGTGTGAGCTGTGCAAATCTTTATTGTTTTTTTGTAACTTTGCAGCCAGAAGTTACGAAAAGAGTGTAATTTATTGGAAATGAGCGTAGGTTAGTCGCTCTTGATAGTAATAGGTTACGAATTAGTTAGTTATCTACTGCATTATTCCTCTGTGCGTTGCGTAACCTTCAAAGAACTCTTCGTATGCAAAAGTAGCTATTTAATCCGAGATTTTGAAATAAACTCCCGGATTTTTTATTCTCTCATTCATAAGGTTTTCCGTAAAAGCGGTTTTATCCGTCGTTACATAATCGCAGCGGACAAGTCCTAACGAATATGTGCCGACTATCGCATAGCCGGAGAAAAGGGCATTGCCTCACGCCTAAACGAAGTTTAGACTGATGATGCAATGCCCCTTTCTTTTGTGGCTATGCCAAGAGGTGCTTTTACGAGTTTTCAGATGATTTTCTTTTTAGCTGTCCATTTGTGCCGGAAGCGGAAAGGATGCCGAGTGTGTCAGCTTGCCCCATGAATGAAGCAAGCGGCCACACACAGCCGGACAAACCGGGAAGAAAGACTGTTTCCACCCGACTGGACAAGTACAGTCGGATCGGAAACTGTCATACTTCCTTGTTGATGGTTTGCCCTTTTCACGCTTCCGGTGATGTCTTTTTCTTTCAGTCGGTTCTTCTTTTTTACGGATTTTCCCTGAAGTTTTTGTATTCCAATCTGCCTCTGTTTTCGTTTACCTCCATCTTGCGCCTTTCAGTAGAATCGCATCAGGCAGTCATTTTCGTTCTGGGCGCAAAGGTAATTCCGGGATTGGACGGGAAAGCAAGGTCAGGCCTCCTGTTTTCGGCAAAAATCTCCAGCCCTTCGGGTAGTATTTTGGCCGAAAAACCTTGCATTCCCTAATCCCTACATTCAAAAAGCACCCGAAACGAAAACGACCGACGCGAAAGAAAGACGCATAAAAAAAATGTCGGATAAACGAGAGGCAGATAAGATAGTTAGAAACCAACTCCCTCAGCTCTTGAATCCGCATAAAAAACAAAAAATCAAAAACAGCGAAGATATGACAGCAACGGCAGATTTCAAACAAACGGCGCAATACATCGGGCTTGCTATATGCAGTTTGATAATGCGCACCGCCTTCGGGGTGTCCGGCATCCTTTGGGGCATCATAAGAGAGATTGTAAACGGAGTGTTCCGAGTGGCGATAGGTGTAATCGTGGCTATCCTTTCCACCATTGCCTTCTTCGGCTTCATCCTTTGGTTATTCACCCTTTAACCCTTACCGATATGGCAAAGAGAAACAGCAAGACGGCAGCGCAGCAGTGCAGATATTACGAGGTGGACAACATCTTCGAGTATATGGTGGAAACGTACATCAACGGCAATTTCAGCACATTCCGTGAACTATACCACGAACTGAACAAGGACGCACGGAGGGACTTTATAGATTTCCTTCTCAGCGAGGTAGAGCCGACCTATTGGAGAGAGATACTGAAACAGACAATCTAAAAACAACAGCGATATGAAAGGGACAGACCATTTCAAGAGAACGATAAAGATGTATTTGGAACAGCGTGCGGAGGAAGATACGCTCTTTGCGAAGAAGTACCGCAACCCTGCCAAGAACATGGACGATTGCGTGACCCACATTCTGAACTATGTGCAGAAAAGCGGTTGCAACGGCTTCACTGACGGAGAGATTTTCGGGCAAGCCATCCACTACTATGAGGAAAACGAGATAGAGGTGGGCAAACCGATGAACTGCCAAGTGGTAGTGAACCACGTTGTAGAACTCACGGCAGAGGAAAAGGCGGAGGCACGGCAGAACGCAGTCCGCAGATACCAAGAGGAGGAACTCCGCAAATTGCAGAACCGCAACAGACCGTCAGTGAGAAAAGAAAACCAACCACAACCCTCATTATTTGATTTAGGCTTATGAAACCCAAGACCAAGATACAGAAAGAGGTGGCAAGACTTTCCGCCAACCTCCGCCCCATATCCGCGACACAAATAGATTGGGCATACCGCCATTGCGTTGAGCATATCGGCTACCGCACCAAAAAAGGGAACATAACCTGCTCCGACTGCGGTCACGAGTGGCACAGCAGGAGCGAACTATGCGACACCCTTGTAGGTTGCACCTGCCCAAGATGCCATACCGAACTCAAAGTGCAGGACACCCGAAAGCGCACCTACAAGGAAACGCAGTATTTCAGCGTGATAACCACCTGCAAAGGCTATCAGGTTATCCGTGTGGCGCAGGTCAGATGCGAAAGCAGGAAAGGCGAACCGATGCACTTCTATTGCCACGAGGTTGTGCAGCGTTGGATTGCACCCAACGGCAAGGTTACGGATATGGCGTTGCTCCGAGGCTTCCTTTTCAGCTATTGCGATGTGTGGGCATTGGGCAGCGATATGGAGGTAAGACCGCACAACAGCCTATACGATGATGTGGTGGCAAGGAGCTATCCATATCCCAAGATGAGGATATTGCCACAACTCAAACGCAACGGCTTCAAGGGCGATTTCCACGGCATTTCCCCCGTGCGTCTTTTCACGGCTCTCCTTACCAATCCAAGAATTGAAACCCTTATGAAAGGCGGTGAGATTGAGGTAATGAAGCATTTTCTTTTCAATGTCCGCAATGCCGATGAATGTTGGGCGTCATATCTGATTGCCAAGCGTCACAAATACCAGATATACAACTTCCCAATGTGGTGCGACTATCTGTATATGCTCAAAAAACTCGGTCAAGACCTCCGTAACCCCAAGAACATCTGCCCCGAAGATTTCATAGTGGCGCACGACAAGGCAAGCCGAAAGATTGATGCCATACACGAGAAGGAACGAGCCGAGCAACACCGCCGTTGGGAGATTGAAAGGCGTGAGCGTGAGCAAAAGCGGTTGCTCCAAGAGAAGAAGAACGAGGAAGATTTCATCAACCTTAAATCCAAATTCTTCGGCTTGGTAATCACGGACGAGGAACTAATCGTCAAGGTGCTTGAAAGCATAGACGAATATTACAACGAGGGCAAGGCGCAGCACATCTGCGTGTTCGGCAGTGAATACTACAAGAAACCCGACACCCTCATACTCTCGGCAAGGATTGGCGATGAGATTATTGAAACCGTTGAGGTGGACTTGCGAACCCTCGAAGTGGTGCAGTGTCACGGCAAGCACAACCAAGACACCGAATACCACGAGCGCATCATAGACCTTGTGAACCGCAACGCCAACCTTATCCGTGAGCGGATGAAAGTGGCATAGCATAAACCCTAAAACGATATTGATATGGAAGTAAGAATTGAAAGTATGATTTGTGTGTGGGACGATGCAATCCCCACGATGTTCCTTGAATTTGTAAACCTCCTCACTCTTGCAACGAGTGAGGAGGGATTGAGAAAAGGCGTAAAGGAGTTTGCCGAGAAACACGAACTTGACAAGTTTTTCCATTACGGCTTCGGTTCACACCATTTCTACCTGCACCAACGCTACACGAGCAATCCCGAAATGGTGATGAAGAACAGACTTTTATCAGTACATTTTTAACATCTAAAAGAGCGATGATTATGGCAACACGAATGACCATCAATGGAGTAAGTACCTGTACGGAAGTAGGTACGGAGAAATACGAGCGTTTCCAATCGGGTATCGGCAGACGCAGGCGGACACTTGTGCAATACGACTACCGCCACACGGACGGAGAATTGTTCGCTTGTGTAAAATCCACATTGGACGAGTGTCGGGAAGCAAGGGACAAGTGGCTGAACGAAAAAGCAGGAAAGGAGGACAGACGATGAACGCAACCTATCAAACGCTGATTGTCAAGTTCAAAGAGCCGATTACGGCATTGGACGGCATATTTGACGATGCCCAAATGTGGGGAACTGACACCCTCAAAGGGTGGATAGATGATTACGAAAGCACACGCTTCACCGCTACCGACAGCCATACGGCAGTCATCACGAGCGAGTATAATATGGAGTGCGTGAAGGAGTGGCTAAAACGGCAGACACCCATTGCCGAGATGATAGAATTTTGAACGGGTTGGCGGTGTACGCACCGCCAACACTTAAAACCCTAAGAACAACGGATATGATAGCAAAGACTATATTACAGCAGATAGGCGGAAAACGCTTCGCCACTATGACAGGAAGCCGTAATTTTATAGATATGGGCAACGGCTTACGGATGAGCCTTGCGAGGAACAAGACAAGCGCAAACCGCCTTGACATCATCTATGACGGAGGGGCAGACCTCTACAATATGCGTTTCTATCGCAGGACGTTCAGCAAGAAGACATTTGACTGCAAGGAAAAGGACATTGCCGTACACGAGGGTATCTATTTTGATATGCTGGAGGAAATGTTCACGATGGTGACAGGACTTTACACACGCTTTTGAGTGGTGGGCGGCGAAAGCCGCCCTACTTTCTTTCAGTGAGCAGGATGGCGGACAAAGAAAGTAGCAAAGAAACCTTTGTTTTTTCGCTAATGAGCGAATTTTTGTGTACTTTTGTATTCAATTAAGATTGAACGTAGGAGTATGTTTAATATCTGTTCATTTCTTCGGGTGTCTGCCGCCCTCTTTTTACCAGTTTGCGGTTGGATGTATTAGCACGTTTAATTTCATTAAATCTCTGAAGAATATGATTACATTAGGTAACTTTTTTGTATGGTGGGCATTTGGCGTACTGGGCGGTTTGCGCTGCAAGGAATGAATGTACAGTGAAGACATACTCTGAACTCAATAGTTTCGCCATGAGGGTTCGACTCCCTCTCCGTCCACAAATTAGAAGAAAGAGGATATTCTATTAAGTATAGATTTATCCTCTTTCTTATTTTTTACTTGATATACAGTAGCTCAAACTCCGCCTTTCTCCGTTTGAGCAGCATGGCGTGGCGTTTCCCTTTGTAGTTGCAGAAGGCTATATACTCACGGTAGATGTTCCTGTCGCCAGCCTCCAACTTCTTGATTAGGGTACTTTTGGGAATTGTCTTGCTGCCTAAAAGCCTATATGGTCCGACATTGTAGGCAAGCGTGGCGAGCAGAAGGCTGTCCTTTCCGAACTGCCTGAACATCGCGCAGAACTTCCGCATGTCTTTCCGCAGGAGCGCGTCAGCCTGCCGTTTCGTCATGGTTCGTGCCGAATACCTTTCGCCCGGCAGCAAGCGGTGTCCGTATCCTACATACGGGTGGTGTTTCTCCGAGTGCCAGCCCTCAAAATACTTCGTGCAGCGCACAGCCCTCTCGAAAAGCGGCAGTCGGCAGATTGCCGCCTGCCCGTCCGTTCCCTCTTGGCGGCTGATCTGCGCGGACGCAGAACAGACCGCCAGAAGCGAACAGAGTATCATCAACCACACACGCATCATTTCGGCAGTGGTTTGAAGTTTCCGATGGGAACGATGGTGAAGCCGTCATCCTTGATGTTCCGGTTGTTGAAGTCAAACTCCAGCTCGAAGGAGTTGCCGAAGTTGTCCTCCACCACCACGATGAAGTTGTGCGCCTCTTCGCCTGCCGCCGTGTAGTACAGGCGGAACTTCCCGTTCTCCAGCAGGTAGCGGTCGTTGGGCAGGAAAGTGATACCGTTGTCCATTTTCAGTTTGCCTTCCCCCTCGAACTGAAAATAGCGGATGGTGTAGAGCGTATTGGCGAAGTCGCCCTCCTTTTTCAGTTCACAGCGGATTTCCACCGTCTGCCCCTTCGTCACCTTGTTAGGCACGGGCATCACCTCCACCGTAAAGGGATAAGACTGTTGGATGTCCATGTCGTCGTCGCACGACACGAGAGTGAATGACACGGCGGCTATCAGGCACAACGCCACCGCCTTGAAGATTGATGTTCTCTTGTTTCTGTTATTCAGTATATTCATATTCTTCGATTTTTAGATGGTTGTTTTTTCTTTTTTTGTTGTCTGTTGCAGATACTCGTTCAAGTCCTTGCAACCGTCATAGAGGACGGAACGGTCGGTGACACGTTCCCCGTATTGTCCGGTTAGTGTGGCAAGCGTCCGCTGTCCAGCTTCGTCACGGTCGAGGAAGCAGCCGATACGCCCGTAGCCGTCCAGCAGTTCCACCGCCTTCTTCACGTTGGCGACGGAGTTCAGCACAAGGCAGTCCGCGTTACCGGTTACTTGGAGCGTTTCAGCCGAAAGGAAGTCCATGAAGCCCTCGAACACGAGGCACTCGCCAGCCGGGATTTCCCTCGCCTTTACCAAAGACACATCTTTTGGCGGGATGCACCCTTTGAAAAAGCGGCTTCGGGCTTCATAGCCCCCTGCCATGTTCGGGAAACCGATGGCAAAATACCGTTTCCCACGCACACCGTAATTTAGGCGGCAGCAGTGGCGGGATGCGGTGGCGTAAGGGATGCACCGTTCCGCAAGATACTCCGTCAGCGGAGAGCTGAGCAACGGGGCGACCTCCACATCCTCAAAGACGGGTTCGGCCGGCTTAGGGAGATAGGTGGGCTTTTCCCATCCGGCAACCGTCATATTGGCGGCTTCCGCTATGAACCTCGCCTGCGCCATAAAGTCATCGCTTTGCAGAAACTCACAGGCAAGCGTGAATATGTCGCCGCCCTTGCCAAGCCCGAAGTCGTACCAGAGCTGTTTCGCCACGTTCACACGGAAAGAGGGTGTGCGCTCGCCCCTGTACGGGGCGAGATACCACAACTCGTTTCCGCTCCTTCTGACTGGCTCATGCCCCAACCGTGCAAGGAAGTCCGCCAGCGGGATTTTTCGGAGTTCGTCAATGTTCATAGGCGCATCCCCCGTTTCCTTTTGGGTGGTTCCGGCTTCGGCTGGTTGGCGTTCCTTACGGGTGAAGCCACGACAATGTTTCCGTCAGCCTCCTTGCCGTTTGCAGTGACGCCGTACATCTTCACCTCACGCACCTTTTTCATTTCGGATGCGATGAACAGGTTGAGTTCCGAGCGGTTGGCACTTCCGGTAATTTCATGGGCGAGGTCGTAAATCCCTCCATAGGTCTTATCGGGTTTCTCCTTGTCATACCAGCAGTTTATGCCGGTATCCACGATGATATTGCCTTTTGTCGAATACGGCGACTCGTATATCAGCAGGTTGGCGTTTCTATCGACAGGCTCATAGCCCATAGCCCTCATAAAATCTTCAAGGGAAAGATTTTTGATGTCAAGGTCAATCACAGTCAGTCCCATAGGCTCATCCGATTATGAATTTTACACCGAACCCTAACTGCGTGTGGAACTTCCTCGTGTCGCCACCCCACAGGCAACGCTCACGCAGGTTGGCAAGCAAGGATATACGGTCTGCCACATAGCACTCCACATCGAGCGTCAGCGCACCGCCGTAGATGAAGGCGTCCCGGTCGTGCAGCGTGGAGCCGTCATGCAGCACTTTTTTACCCCAATTCACCGATTCATATCCGGCGAGAGCCGAAGCCCCGGCATAGACAAACACGATTTTTCGGGCATCCGACAGTATCTTGAAGTAATAGCCGCCCTCCGCCGTGAACTGCGCCACGGGTATCTTGGTGTCCTTGTAGGGGTTGTTCTTCAGTAGGTATTCGCCACCGAACACCCACTTGTTCCCTTTCTTTGTGTAGGTGGAGAGTGCCGCCCCGAAGCTGTACCCGCCGTTCTTGCCACCGGGATTGAAGCCGTCCGCCATGTTCGCCCTTACCTCGATGCCCTGCATCTTCGGCAGGCATCGCTGGGCGTGCGCCTGCCCCGTGAAAAGGGCAAGCGACGCGATGATTGTTGCGATGTACTTTCTCATGGTCAGCGCACTTGAAGTTCGTTGATGGTATTGGCGCGTACCAAATCCTCGTTCTCAATCACGAAGGATTGGTGACGGCCGCCGTTCTTCTCGTTCAACTCCACCACGAGGCACTTGTCGTCGGGGATGGTGAACTTCGCCATCGTGAAGACCGTGCGCTCACTCTTCTTGCCCGGCACGAGTGTGGCGTAGTTCTGCGCACGGAGCGGCAGGATGATCTGCTCCTGCACGGCGATACGCTTCGCCACCTTCTTGTCCACGATTTTCCAAGTGATGTAGTCCACATCGAAAGGCACGTTACTCTGGTTCTTTATCTCCGTGTGGAAGTAGAGCAAGTCGTTGTGCGTGTAGATGCCTTTCAAAAGGTACTGGATGCCGAAACGCTTGCAGCCGATATGCTTCACCTCGCGCTTGTTCTGCTTGTGGATGGACTTCATGATAAGGCGTACCAGCATCGGGCTTTCGCTGCCTAATTCTTTCAGATAGATTTCCTGCGCGTTGTTCGGACGGTTCACCGTGCTGCCGTCATGGATGAAGTCGCACATCTCCACGTTGAGCAACAGCGGTTCGGCGGCATACTTCACGTTGAAGGTGTAGAAACTTCCGTCCTCGGTGATTACGGACATATTGGTTTCGTTGGGGAAATTCCGCACGGTAGCCTTCACGCGAATGATGTTCTCGGCTCCATCGGCTTTTCCGGCAATCAGGTCGGGCGAGCCTAAATCGACGTAGCGCACCTCCGCCGGAAAAATGACGTGGACGGTCTTGTCGTAGGTCACTTCCAGACCGTGCGGCGGTATCATGCGGTCGAAGGTCAGCTTGCGCGACAGACCGTGATACAGGTCGCCGTCCGCCTCCTTCTGCGGATAGACCTCTTTTGTCAAGGTCGGCTGTTCATTACTTCCGTTGTTCTGTTCAACGGTTACATTCTCCTGCGCGTTGGCAGATGCGATGCCCATAGCGAGGGCAAACATGATGATTACTTTTCTCATTACTTTTGGATTTTAGTGGTAAATATTTTTTGATTGATTGTTGTTTTCAGTCCTTTTCCTGATAGAGCATGACCCTGTATCCGGCTTTCAGATGCACCTTGACGGTTCGCATCTTCTTGGCGATATACTGGCTCGTGCCTTGTATCAGCCCCTTGCCCAAGTCGGAGGCGAGTTGCGCCCCGGCGTTGGTGGAGATGTTGATGCTGCTCCCTAACGAGCCGCCCATGTTGGCGGCGACCTCCCTGACGGCGTTCATCTCCATCGAGTTCGGGATGAAGATGCCGGACTGTCCGTCTGTGTCATAGACCGCAAGTTCCACGGGGATAATCGTGCCGTCGTATTCCAGCGAGGTGATCCCGATGTCGAGCCGCTCTCCCTGTATCTTTCCCGTGCCGACCACCACCGCATTGCGGGGGATTGTCCTGCCCGCCACCGCCATCGGTTCCAGCAGGCGGAGCCTTACCGTCTGCCCGTCCGTCACGCTCTGCGCTCCATGCACACACGCCGGGATGGTGTTCCTGTCCGATACCTCCGCCGTGCCGACAGCCGTGTTGAAATTCCGGTTGCGCTCCTGCGAGAAGGTGGCGACAAACTCCGCGTTGCTCATGGGCTGTGATAGTGAGGAAACCACTTGATGCTCCACCTTTTTGATAGGCATTGCCGTGTTCTTCTTTCCTTTCTGTACGGTGGCAGGCTCTGCCGACTGTTCCGCTGATGGTTGTCTGCCGTTCTGACCGCCCATATACTTTGCAGCCAGTTCGTAGGACTTTTCCATAAGTGCCACTTGGTCGTCCACGGCATTTGCCTTGCCTTTCTCGCTCTCAAGTTCCGATTCCAGCGAGGTGATGCGCTCCAACAGTTCTTCCATCTCGAAGTTGTCCTCCTTCGGCTGTTCATAGAAGTTGCCGAGTGTGGCGTTCAGGTCACGGTAGGCGGCAGCGGAGGATCGGATGGTCTGCGGCGTGGCTGGCTGTGCCGTTTCCTCCTTGCCGCCCGGATTGGCGAGGTCGAAGTCCTTTCCGTCCTCCATCTGCGCCACCTCACGGTCGAACATATCGCCCAACTGCCCGATGGCACGGTTGCGGCTCTCCAACCGCTCTTCCATCTCCCCATGCTCGTAGGCTTTCAGCTTGTCGCCGATAATCAGCCTGTTCTCCTTGTCAGCATCGGGCATCTCGGTGTTGTAGCCGTCCGTTCCCGGTTTCTGTTCCTTACCGGTGGACGGGGCGAATATCAGCCACATCGCCCCGATGAACACCAGCACCATAGCAGGCAGGACTATCATCTTCTGCCGTTTCAGCCGTTGCGCCTCGGTCAGCGGTTCGCGCTCCTTTTTCGGTTTTCCAGCATCGGGAGCGGCTTTGTTCTCTTTCGTCGGTTCATTCTTCTTCTGTTCCATATAAATAAGGTATTAAGTGATTGTCTGTTTCTGCCGGGGTCGGCAGTTCCACCTGTCCGGCGTGTCCCGTTTCCATGCGTGAGCCGTCGTTTCTGCCGATGTCATAGACGGCTCTGCCGAAGGTGTAGAGGGCAAGCACCGCGAAGGCGGCAAGCATCCCCAGCACGATGCGGCGGCGTGTTTCCGGCGGCAAACCGTCAAGATAGCCTTTGACTTTTGCCACGATTTGTTTTCTCTTGTCTTGAAGTTTCCGTTTCATAATCCGTTACCTTTTGATTGTCTGTAAATCTTTGTTCTCGATGATGGTGAACCCCTCGATGGTGAAGCCGTTGGGGTTGTCGTCCGACCGTGAGGCGTTCAGCAGGCGACAGGTGGTCACGAGGCTGCGCTCGGTGACGTTGCTCTGCCGGATGATTTTCTGCGTGGCGTAGGTCACGGCGCGGTAGGGATAGGCGTTGAAGTCGCACACCACGCTGTCCACCTTCAGCACTTGGTTGATGTTCCCGGCGATGACGCGGTTGTAGTACCCCTTCTCGGCGAAGTCCGAATAATAGTGGTACACGCTCTTGTCCGCCAGCAGCAACGCACGCTTCACGTTGTGTTCAATCGCGCTCTTTTCGGGCGAGAGCGTGAAGAACAGCTCGTGGAAGCGGCGTATATGCTCCCGTGCCTCCGCCGGACGGTTCTGCGACAGGTCCTGCGACAGCGCGAGCATCAGCGACTTGCCGTTGTCCAGCACATAGATCTTCTCCCGTTGCTTCTCGGCGAAGCGGTAGGAACTCCATACGCTCCACACCGTCACCACGGCGCACAACGAGAGGAAGACGATACCAAACAGGCGTATCTGCCTGAACGACGATTCGATGTTTCTGAGTGATTTGAATTCCATTTTACTTTTTCCGTTTTATGATTACACATTGGTTATTTCAGCAGCTTGCCGATGCGACCGACCGCGTTTCCTGCCGTTGCCCCGGCGACTCCGCCCGCCATGCCCCCGGCGCGTCCCGCCATCTGGTTCATGGTGCGGTTGTAGCTGCCCATGCCTCCGGCTTGGATGATCCAGCCCGCCACGGTGGGGATGGTGAAGTAGCCGATGATGCCGATGCAGAGGAACACGATATACACCCCGTCGCTCGAATCCAGCGAGAAGTTCGGGTCAGCCTGCATCCACTCAATGTCGCTTTGCAGCATCAGCACCTGTATCTTAGCCAGTATGGTGCTGAACATATCCGATACCGGAAGCCACAGATAGACCTGTATGTAGCGGCATATCCACTGCGTGAGCGTGCTTTGGAAGCCGTCCCACACCGATATGGCGAAGGCTATCGGACCGAGTATCGCCAGCACCACGAGGAAGAATGTGCGGATGGTGTCTATCACGAGGGCGGCGGCTTGGAACATCAGTTCCAGTATCTCGCGGAAGAAGTCGCGGATGCCCTTCTTCATCTTGTACATCCCCCGGTCGATATACATCCCCGCCATCGTCACCATGTCGGAGGGCGACCAGCCCAATTCCTCCAGTTGCTTGTCAAACTCCTCGTTGGACACGAGGTAGGCGGTTTCGGGATTGCGCACCATCGCCTCGTATTCCAGCCTGTCCTTCTGCTCCCGGTACTTGTTCATGTCCAGCGTCTGCGTTTCGAGCAGTTTCGCCGTGCCCTGCACGACGGGCGAGAGGACGCTGTTTATCGTGCCAAGCACCACCGTAGGGAAGAACATGATGCACAGACCGATGGCAAATGGGCGGAGCATCGGGAAGACGTCTATCGGTTCGGCTCTCGCCAACGACTGCCATACCCGGTAGGCGACATAGAAGAGCGCGCCCAGCCCGGCGATGCCTTTCGCCACGCCCGCCATGTCAGCGCACAGCGGCATCATCTGCTCGTAGAGCGAGCGGAGAATCTGGTGAAGGTTGTCGAACTCCATAGGCTACCAGTATCTTTCGTTCATGCTCCCGTACAGCCCCATGATGCGGTCGAGGTCGTTTTTCTTCTTCGCACGCAGGTAGCTCACGCTGATGTTCTTGTTGGTGTAGTAGCTCACGAGGTTGCGGTAACGCTTCATCTTGGAGTGGCAGCGTTCCACCACGTCCATGCGCTCCTTGTCCGTCATGGAGAGCGTGGTGATGTTCACCACGTTCTTCAGCTCCGTCAGCACGTCGTTGGATTCCTCCAGCAGCTTCGTGTACCCGAAGGCGATGGCTCCGAGTTCCTCCACCGTGAAGTTGTCGTCGCGCAGCATCTTCTGGAAGCTGGTCACGTAGATGTCCGTGATGTCGCCCACCATCAGGATGGTCTGCTGCACCTTGCGGGCGTCCTTGACCAGATTGTTCACCGATTTGAGGGCGTCGTAATACTTCTTGCCCTGCTCGTATATTTTCACCGTTTCCTGAAAGTTGTTCACCATGTTCGTGGCGGTCTTCGAGGTGTGGATGATGTTCTTCGAGGCGTTGATGATGCCTTGCGCCAGATTGCCCGGATCGCTCACGACCCATTGGGCGGAAGCCCTGCCCGCGAAAAGCAGGCACAGGCAGATGACGAATGTTATTCTTGTTCTCATGTTTCTTTGGATTTTAGCGGTTCTTATTTTTCTGCCGGAGTTTCCGGCTGCGGCTTCACACGCACGTAGTCCCCGTTGGGTGAGAAGGTCAGCACGTCGGTGGCTTCGTTATACGCCACGTCGATGCGGAAGCCGGTGTTCATGAACAGGTTGCCGTTCTCCTCCTGCAAGAGATAGGTTTCCGGTTTCAGCCTGCGGCGGATGCCGCTCCGTTTGAATACCGTCACCTTGTAGGCTTCGCCCTCCTTGTAGATAAGCACGTCGGGCTTGCCCTCCACGCTTTCCCATTTCCCGCACAGCAAGTCGCGGCGGTTCTCCGCCACGTCGCAGGATTGCAGCACCATGACCGCCAGTCCGATTAAACACTTGCTGACTTGCAGCATTTTAATTTTTGATATGCTCATACGCTTTTCTTTTTTTGTTGATGATTGGTTTATTGATTGTTCTTGTTTCTCCGCCTTTCGGCAAGCTGCCGGATGGCGGCTTCGATGTCGCCGCCCAATTGCTCCGCCAGACGGTACACCTCCACCTTTTCCGTTTCCTCGGTGGTGTACGCGTAGGCTAAGCACCCAGCGCCTTGTCATATTTCTATGGTAGGTTTCCGAGTACTCGCCTCCGAACCGGACTTACAAGTCTCCCTGTATCCGGCTCTCCACT
>NZ_DBMACV010000032.1:0-35253 GCF_057861905.1 Phocaeicola sp.
ATTGTTTCTTTGAAAACAAACCGGATGCATTGCAAGGATACTATATTGAGGACTCAAAACAACTGGCCTTATTCTAAACTTATCCCGAACTCAGGTATAAATACTATTGTAGAAAATGATTAGGTAGCTTTTCTTGTTCATGGCTTTTCATATTGCAGAGTCTCATTGATAATATTTTTCAGGACCTGTACCATCAGGGCTAAATCTTCTATGCAGCACCATTCCAGACAACTATGGGCTGCCTGCTGTCCGGAGTAAATGCATGGTCCTCCCGGAAGAGCTCCTGTAGTAACCAGCATGGAAGAAGTGGTTCCTCCACGTTCACTTTTGGGAGTCATTAGTATGTCCTCTTTCAAGGCTGCTTTCTGAATAATTTCAGGAGTGTGCTTATACATTGTGTAAGCAATGTTGTCATATTGCTTCACTTCTTCTGACGGGGCGATTTTTACGAATGGAAAAGCTTTGCATGTTTTTTGATAGGCATTATACAGATAAGCTCTCAGACTGTCGCCTTCCTGTTGGTCAAAATAGTGGATACGGTATTTTGTGATGTAATCCTCGTCTATTGTTTTGCCGGATGCATCGACGGGATGTTCGCATGCATAGCAGTGCAGGTATCCTTGTTTGCCCGAACTTGCACTTGGATGCACAGAAGGTGGTATGGAGCCCATGAAGTAGGCAGCAGCGGTAAGTGCATCGGCATATTGGTTCTTGAATCCGTCGCCCGGATGAGCCTTGTTTCCTTTAAAGTAGAAGGTTTGTCCGGCTGCTGTAAAATTTTCGGCAGAGAATACACCGGGTTCTCCACCATCTACATCGATTACGATATCGGGACTTGTCCCGAATATTGTGGGGTCATAACGGTAGGCTGCTCTACCGATGTCTTCGTTCTGTGAAAACATAAAGTAGAGGGCGGGGTGTTTGATTCGTGGATTATTGATTAATTCTTCTATTAAGGTAACTAATATGGTGCAACCTGCTTTATCGTCGGCACCAAGCAGTGTTGTTCCGTCGGAGGTAACGATTGTCTTACCTTTTAATTCATTCAAACGGGCTCCTGTCGGTGAGGAGGGACTAAGTACGATGCCGGGTGAGAGGGTAAGTTCTCCTCCCTGATAATTACTGTGTACAATGGGATGGATTCCTTTCCCCGGAGCTTCAGGGGTTACGTCAAGATGAGCCGTAAAGAACAGGTTGGGGATAGTCTCGCTTTGGGTAGCATAAAGATTGGAAGGAATTTTTACATATACGTAAAAATCTTTGCTGACTGTTACTTCTACATTCTTTCCTCCAAAAGACTTTATTTCATCGGCCAGAAACGTTGACATTTTTTTCTTCCCTCTGTCATGGGGAACGCTTCGAAGTCGGGAACATCGACCGACTGGCTTTCTATCTTTACATATGAGAGGAAGCGGTTTAATATTTTTTCTTGTTGATTTTCTTTTTTCGTATGAATTGTTGGATGGCCTGTTCCTGACGAAGCTTTTTTAACTGCTGGCTGTGGCTGTAGAATCTTGACTGCGGGCGGAAGGTGTTTCTCGTTTGTCTGTGCCTTTCGGATAGAATCTAATTTAAACATAAATAATCTGCGCCCAACTGTAGGTTTCGGTTCTGGAGTTTTGTAAGGAAGGCGCTTTTTAGATACTATTGTTCGTTCGCAAGTTCTGAAGAGAGCGCTTTTTAATGCTTTTCTCCAAGGTTGTGTATTCCCCGATAATGTAAACAGAGTAAATAAAAGTAAAGCCAGAATGCGTATCATAGAGGTAAAATTTTATGGTTAGACGTTGAAAGTATAAGAATGTTTTTTCCCTGACATGTTATGGAATCGCCTTGTAGCCGTGAGTTGTTAGCCAGTCGCGGTTGTATCCTTTATAGTTGAAGTGCCAGAATTCAGATCGTAATGTATGGTAACCGGAGTGTGTCATTACGTATCGTAAAAGCTCTCTGTTGTTTTTAGCTTCAGCCGAAATTTTTCCACTTAGTACCAGTTCATCTTCTTTATCTATGTTTGATTCGCTGAATAAGTGATCTACTTTCACACTCATGGGGATTGTGTCTTTTCGCAAAGTATCATATATGCTTACATCGACAGCAAAACCATAATTATGTGTACCTCCTTTATTGGCTGGATCGGATACATAATTTTCGGAAGAAGTTCCTTTTACTGTGTTCCACATTTCTTGTTGGATGGACATTGGACGTGTAGCATCGTATACAATCAGTCGATATGAAGGGTGAATGGCTTTTAGCAGTTTTTGTGCTTTTATTAGTGCATTGGCTGCTTCGGGATGTAAATAAGCTTCTTTGAGGTCTGTATATAAGATCCTTCCGACGAAGTTATCTGCTTTGGCATACATTAAATCTACCAAAATACTTTGATCGAGTGTCTGGATATTTACCAGCCCCTGTTTTTGCATTTGGCGGGCAGATAGGCTTTCAGTCTGAGCAATTCCTGTCGTGAAAGAAATTAGCAAACAGACAATAATGATAGTTATTCTGTTCATCATTTATTATGGATTAATTTTTAATGTACATAACTGATCTGTTGGTATTCTAAATAAAGTGGTTGTTCTTTCTCTTCCCTGAACTGGCGGAATACATATCTTTTGGTCCAGTTCCCTTGTTGGTCAATGGAGTCTTCGGGATATTCATAACGGAAAATATCGCTTAGGGGAGCGCTGATATATATAACTTCACCAGATTCATCGAATGTTACATAACTGAGTCTTTTATTGAGTGTTAGCATTCCATTTTTATCATAATAGAAATATTCTATAAATGAAGGATGTTTGCTGATAGGAGTGTATTCTATTGTTACGGAGAGTTGCTCTTTTTCGTTATATAAGTTAAGTGTTCTGTTTTGAGGGATCACATTATTTCTACAGCTGTCTATGTAATGTGCATAATAGGTACTGTCTTTTATTGGATAATTATCATATTGGTTGTCTGTTTCGGGTACGAAAAGCGATAGGATAATATTATCTTTTTCAATGCAATGAGTTGTATCACGGCTTGTCAGAAGTAATGAATCGCCAAAGTATGACATGGCATATTCTTCTTGTATTAACTGATATACATAACCTTGATTGTACTGTGGCTCTTTATAGTGATCTATCCAGTTTCTCTGATAAGACGTTGGGATATTATCTTCGATTTGTAAAGTACAATATCGTCCTTCGGGATCGAAAAAATTGGAGAGAGAAGTTGTTGCTCTGCCATCGTGTATGTAATGGAAATCTTGTACATTACCATTTTCTGTAAAATTGATACGATAAGATAATTCGGAGATATAATCGAGTTCATTTTCTACGATAAGTTCTCCGGTTAGTGAATCGCGTGCAATCTCATAAGTCCGATGATAGAGGCTTTGAGGAGTCCCTTTCAGACAATATTTATCGTGTGCATCACTGTTCTCAATTTTGGGAAGATAGGTTTGGGCATTGCTTGTAAAATACAATAATGTTAAAATAAACAAAACAAAGAAATTTTTCATAAGCTCCTCTCTTTCCGATTATTAATGTTAATACTTTTAATAAAGTTTTTACTTATTCAAAAATCGGCATAAAAAATAAAAAGCCTGTCATTAATTCTATCTACAATGAGCAGATAAAATTAATGACAGGCAGAAAGGAGTATTATAATGTTTATCGTTTAAGGTTGGAAATACAATTAAAAATTATGGTTCAGACTTAGTCCGAATACTTTATTGGTGCGGCTGTATACGTCTGTACCTTTGATTCCGGTATTGTTATAACTTGACAATGTCTTAGTATAGTCATCGTAGTTAGTCCAGAAGTAGGCTATATCGATACTCCATGCAGCATTGAAGTTGACACGTGCACCGAATCCCAGCGAGTAAGAACTACAGTAAAAGCTGGTGTCTGTCTGGAATTCATCACTAAGTCCGTAACTTGTTTTCTGGAAACCTCCACTTACGGTGAGTTCCTTAATAATATCCCACTCTAAACCGGCGAGATATTCATGTGTGCCGTGTTTCAATGTTTTCTGACGATCGTTCAGCATACCGGCATGCTTATCATCGAAAAAGTGATATTCAACGGAAGCACGCAGATTAGGTAAAATCTCATATCCGGCAGCTATGCTCAACATAGCAGGTATGTCACTGGGAGTTTGTTTTCCATCGGCATAAGGCTTTAATACCTCATCTGGAACATCTTCAGGTACTTTCAGTGTATGAGTTTGATTTTCAATGTTCAAATTTGTGATAAATTCATATTTTGCACCGAAGTTCCATTTCCCTAATTTGGCATCCACGCCGATGATTGGAGTAATACCCCATCCGCTTTGATCGCAATCCAAAGCCAAATTTGCGATTTCCTTACCTCCCATTTGTGGGATGTCCTTTTTGAGAGAAGCAGTCAGGTAACCTTCGTACCCACTTTTCACGTAATTCATGCGCCCTCCTGCATAAACACCGAGCCAGTCATTTATTTTATAGCTCAAGCCCAATTGTACGCCATAGATGTATTGTTTGCCATCCATTGCCGTATTGATGGTATATTTGTCTGGGGTAATTTGCTGTTGATACAACATGGCGGTAGCCAGTGCATTAAACATGGGCAGACCATTATCGAAAGAAGCTTTTCCTCCACCGCCAGTTACTGCAAAACTTGCGGAAATAGCCCATTTGTCATCTTTATACACGCCGTGGAAAGAAGGAATAAATGGAGCCGAAGCAGTTCCTTTGTAATTCTGTGTAGTTTCTTTTCCATCCAATGTCCAAAGTCCGGATGTGGCAGCTATTTCACGCGTCTGATATGCGCTTTGTCCGGTTAGTGATAAATGAAATCCATTTTTAGATAAAAAAGCCAGTCCGGCAGGATTACTATATACTCCATCTACGTCAATCGAAGCACCTCGTGCTGCCATACGTAAGAAAGCAGCATGCTGATTGGTATTAGTTAAATAATCTCCCGCAAAAGTTGAAGTTGAAACGATTAGCGTCGCTGCGCTAATTAATAGAAGTTTCTTCATTAAAATAAAAATTTAGTAATTTGAAGCCGCAAAGGTAGTCTAATTTTATTTGTGTACAAAGTTTTTGACTTGTTTATTGCAAAAGAAATAGTTTTAAAAGAAACTAATTGAAAACCCTTCACGTCTTATGCCCACTTTGTTGTTTAACTTTCTGGGATAAATATGAGAGACGTGAAGGGTTGGAAAATTAAATGTTTTTATAGAAGCAATATTTATCAGAAGAGGCTCCAGGAAACAGTCAGTCCAGCCATGACAATAGCCACCATGCTCATTAGCTTAATAAGGATATTCAGGCTGGGACCGGAAGTATCTTTAAACGGATCGCCTACAGTATCACCTACGACTGTAGCACGGTGTACTTCGCTTCCTTTGCCGCCAAAGTTTCCTTCTTCTACATATTTTTTCGCATTATCCCATGCTCCTCCGGCATTTGCCATGAATATGGCAAGTACGAAACCAGAAGCCAGTCCGCCAATCAGCAAGCCGATTACACCGGGAATGCCAAAAAGTAATCCCGTTACGATAGGAGCCACTATGGCCAGTAAAGAAGAAAATACCATTTCACGCTGTGCTCCTTGGGTAGAAATCTGCACACAGCGGGCATAATCAGGTTCTGCTTTTCCTTCCAGTATACCTTTTATTTCACGGAACTGACGACGTACTTCTTCTACCATGCTGGCAGCAGCACGTCCTACCGCATTCATTGTCAGTCCACAGAACAGGAAAGCCATCATACTACCTATAAACATTCCGGCAAGTACCTTTGGATTCATTAATGTAACATCGTAATACATCATGAAATCTGTGAAACTTGCCTCGCTGAGTGTGACGCTGTTTCCTCCCGGAAGTTCAAGAACTGTTGTACCGATACGCTCCAGTCCGATTCGGATTTCTTCTATATACGAGGCAAGCAAGGCGAGCCCCGTCAATGCAGCCGAACCGATAGCGAAGCCTTTTCCTGTAGCGGCAGTAGTATTTCCCAACGAATCGAGAGCATCGGTGCGGCGGCGTACATCTTCACCCAATCCGCTCATTTCAGCATTTCCTCCTGCATTGTCGGCTATCGGGCCATAAGCGTCGGTAGCCAGTGTGATGCCTAAGGTAGAAAGCATTCCTACAGCGGCTATACCGATACCGTATAATCCCATACTGATGTTACTGAAATCGAATCCGGATGCCAGCCAGTAGGAGAGTATGATACCGGCTACGACAGCGATGACAGGAATTGTCGTTGAAATCATACCTAATCCGATGCCGGAAATAATGACCGTAGCCGGACCGGTTTTTCCACTTTCCGAAAGTTTTCGTGTAGGCTTATACGACTGGGAAGTATAATATTCTGTAGATTGTCCGATGATAACTCCTACCACAAGCCCCACCACAACAGCGAAAGCTATATTTATCCAGTTTGTAATGTCAAGCATCCATAGTATAAAGAACGTACCAATTACGATAAGAACAGAGCTCAAGCTTGTTCCGGTTGAAAGGGCTTTAAGCAGTTCTTTTATGCTTGCATTCTCTTTAGTACGTACGGCAAATATACCGATGATGGAAAGAACAATTCCAATGGCTGCAATCAGCATAGGTGCAATGACAGCCTTGAACTGCATTACCGTATCGCCTGTACCGATAAAGGCTGCGGCTCCCAATGCTGCTGTTGCCAGAATAGAGCCACAATACGATTCGTATAAGTCGGCCCCCATGCCAGCAACATCTCCCACATTATCGCCTACGTTGTCGGCTATCGTAGCAGGATTACGAGGATCATCTTCAGGAATACCGGCTTCTACCTTTCCCACCAGATCAGCTCCCACGTCGGCTGCTTTAGTATATATGCCTCCTCCCACTCGGGCAAACAGAGCTTGTGTCGATGCTCCCATGCCGAATGTCAGCATCGTGGTTGTTATAATACACAACTTGGCAGTCGGATTTATGGCATCATCCGGAATACAATATTCCAAAAGAAGATACCAGAAAGAAATATCGAACAATCCTAATCCCACTACGACCAGTCCCATGACTGCTCCGCTTCGGAAAGCAATTCGTAGTCCGCTGTCTAAAGAGCGACGTGCCGCATTGGCCGTACGTGCCGAAGCATAGGTCGCAGTTTTCATGCCCAGATAGCCAGATAATCCAGAAAAGAAACCTCCTGTAAGAAAAGCAATCGGAACCCAATGATTTTGCAGGTTGAATCCGTATGCCATAATGGAGAACAGAACAACCAGTCCGATAAAGACTAACGTAACAATTTTATATTGCTGTTTTAAATAAGACATGGCACCCTTGCGCACGTGCGCTGCTATTTTTTGCATTGCAGGGCTGCCTTCACTTTCCCGCATCATCTGTTTATAGAAATACCCTGCAAAAGCAAGTGCTAATACAGATGCAGTGGGGATTAACCAAAAAAGATATGTTTCCATAAAGTTTGAGATTAAAAGTTGTATCCCAAATTTAATAAATAAAATGGAAACAAAGTACTGATTACCTTACTTTTATTTCTTTTCTGACATGACCAGCAACTTATCGCCTGCGTGCAGTTCAATCTGTCCGTTCGGGATGATGAATTCGTTTCCGCGTTTAATCAGCATGACCAGTGTTCCCTTTGGGATGTTCATATCAGCCAGTCGGTTGCCCACAGTCAGCATATCTTCTGTCAAGGTTATATCGTTTAGATGAGTGTCAATTTCATCAGGCAGTTCAACGCCGAAGTCATTCCCTTCTTTTTCTTCGGGAAGGTCGAGCTTGAGCCAGCGTGCCATTTTCGAGATAGTCATACCCTGTATGATGAGCGACAACAAGGTAATAAAAAATACGATGTTGAACAACTGATTGGAACCTGGTATATGAGCTATAACCGGATATGTGGCAAAAATAATAGGTACGGCACCTCTTAATCCTACCCATGAAATAAAAATGCGTGCCTTGTTGCTGATTCCCTTAAAAGGAAGCAGGCAGAGGAATACGCTGACAGGGCGTGCTATCAGAATCATAAATATACCGATAAGCAAAGCTGTAACTGCAATGTCGAGCATTTCGTGCGGATTGACCAGAAGTCCCAGTGTAAGGAACATAATAATCTGGAACAGCCAAGTAAGTCCGTTCATAAAAGTGTTTGTTTCTTTCCGGAAAGCCAGCCGGGCATTGCCTACGATTACTCCTGCAATGTATACGGCAAGATATCCGTTTCCTTTTACCAAATCGGTAAGCGTGAAAGTGATGAAGACAATACTGAGCAGCAGAATAGGGTAGAGTGCACCGTTGGAAAGTTCTATTTTGTTGATAAGCCATACAGCGAACTTTCCGAAAGCATATCCCAGAACTCCGCCGAAGAGGAACTGCAGAAACAAATCTTTCAGTATGATACCTATGTTAAAATCACTTCCACTGCCTATAACCTGAATAAGCACAATGGTAAGCATGTACGCCATTGGGTCGTTACTACCACTTTCCAGTTCCAGCATCGGACGAAGATTGTATTTTAGATTCATCCGTTGGGAACGCAGAAGGCTGAATACCGATGCAGAGTCGGTTGACGACATGGTAGCTGCAAGCAGTAGGGAAACCAGCAGCGTAAGTTCTATGTTAGCCTGTGTATGATTCGAAAGAAAGAAAATAAACGAACCTGTCAGTAGCGTGGTGACCAGCACTCCTACGGTAGAAAGCAGTATACCTTGCTTTAGCACGGGTTTGATATCGGCATATCGTGTATCCATACCGCCGGAAAACAGAATGATACTCAGTGCCATCATACCGATGAACTGGGCGTCGGAAGCACTATTGAACTGAATGCCCAGTCCGTCGCTGCCGAATGCCATTCCTACCAACAGGAATAAAAGCAAGGTAGGAATACCGAAACGATATCCGGTTTTACTGATAAGAATACTGGTAAATATTAGGACAGAGCCGACAAGTAAAATATTTTCTGCTGTAATCATGAGACTGTTTTATTATAAAGTATATGTGCAAAGTAAACAAATAAATTTGGATTTTGGTTCACGTTCTGTTGTATTGTACGAAGTTATTGCATATATTTGTCACAGTTTTGTTCCGTCAGGCTTCCCGATTGGTAGTGCGAAGCTGCGGATGAAAAGGGAATCGGGTGAAAGTCCCGGACAGTCCCGCTGCTGTAAGCTCCGTGATAAAGGTTTGTTTACCACTTCGAGCCACTGCCGTTTCTTCGGGTTGAATGAAAAGGCGGGAAGGCATAACAAACCGGAGTAAGTCAGAAGACCTGCAAAACGTGTCACGCTTGTACCTTCGAGGAAAAGGTTACAGGAACGTAAACTGATTGTATAAATTTTATTTCAAGTACAAAATGCGGGATTTTTTCCCGTCCATGTTGTTCTTGTTTTATTTGCATTTAAGAAAATGATTGTCGTAAAGAATGTTTTGAAGAGATACATACTATCTGCCCATATAGTACTTATGGTCTTGCTGCTTTCTGCTTGCGGTGGAAAGAGCAAGACCTCTTTTTTGCAGGAGCAGGGAGATACGCTCCGGTTGCATTATGCCGAGAACTTACAGATTGTAAAGTATGACCGATATACGAAAGTCACGTTAAGGAATCCCTGGGACACGTTGCAAATACTTCATACTTATCTGCTGGTGGACAAGAAGGATACGACTGCGATGTCACTTCCTGAAGGAACCGTGATACAGGTACCTCTGACTCGGGCATTGGTCTATTCGTCGGTACATTGTGGGCTTTTGCAGGAACTGGGAGCCTTGGATAAGGTAAAAGGTGTATGCGACTTGCAGTATATGCGTATTCCTGCCGTGCTGGAAGGCTGCCGGAATGGTAGCGTTACGGATGCGGGAAGCAGCATGAATCCGGATATAGAAAAGGTTATCGACATGCATCCAGATGCCATATTGCTTTCACCTTATCAGAATAGTGGAGGATACGGACGGATAGAAAAGCTGAACGTGCCGATTCTGGAATGTGCCGATTATATGGAAACTTCGGCGTTGGGACGTGCCGAGTGGGTGCGTTTTTACGGACTTTTGTTCGGCAAAGAACAAGAAGCCGACTCGCTGTTTACCGAAGTGGAACGGAAATATCTCTCACTTCGTAATCGGGTAAAAGATATATCACCCAAGCCGACTGTTATTACGGAACTGAAGACTGGAGGAACCTGGTATGTGCCGGGAGGAAACAGTACGATGGCAAAAGTGTATGCTGATGCCGGAGCACGCTATATCTTTTCTGATATTCCACAGAGCGGTTCGGCATCGCTGGCCTTCGAAGCGGTGTTCGACAGAGGACAGCATGCCGATTTCTGGCTGATAAAATATAATCAGCAGACTGACAAGACTTATCGGGAACTGAAGAACGACTATGCGCCTTATGCCAATTTTGATGCATTCCGTAACCGACGGGTATACGGATGCAATACCAGCCGCATTTCTTTTTACGAAGAAGTACCTTTTCATCCCGAACTTCTGCTGGAAGATTTGGTAAAAGTCTTTCATCCGGAAGTTCTGAAAGACTATGCTCCGAGATATTTTACTAATTTAGCGGAGTGATAAGTTAAACCTCGTATGCATGAAGGCGAATAAAGGATATATATATGGCTGTGTGCTTGCAGAAATCATTGTAGTGCTCGTTGCGGCAAACTTGATATTCGGTTCGGTAGACATCCCGTTCAGGGCGGTAGGACGTATCTTGCTTGGCGGGGATGCGGAAAAGGAAAGCTGGCGCTTCATTATATGGGAATCGCGTGTTCCCCAGTGTGTTACAGCATTACTTTGCGGAGCGGCTCTTTCTGCATCGGGGCTGATGCTCCAGACTGTATTCAGTAATCCGCTTGCCGACTCTTCTATCTTGGGTATCAGTTCAGGGGCAAGTCTGGGAGTTGCGCTGGTCTTGTTGGCAGGAGGAGGAAGCATTGTTGCCGGTGAATTTGTACTTTCCGGTTTTCTTTCTGTGGTTGCCGGGGCTTTTGCCGGAGCTGTTTTGGTTATGGCAGTTATCTTATTTCTGTCGGTCGTGATAAAAAACAATGTGATGTTGCTTATTGCCGGCATCATGATTGGCTACGTTGTTTCGTCGGTGATTTCCTTGCTCAACTTCTTTTCTACAGCCGAAGGGGTCCATTCGTTTGTAATCTGGGGATTAGGCAACTTTGGAGGTGTTTCGATGGCGCAGCTTCCCGGCTTTTCTGTCGTTACGCTATTGGGACTGCTGGTCGCCATCTTGCTGATAAAGCCTCTTAATGCCTTGCTGCTTGGCACGCGTTACGCCGAAAATTTAGGTATTAATATACGCCGTGTCCGTAACTTGTTGTTGCTTGCTACCGGTCTGCTTACAGCCGTTACAACAGCCTTTTGCGGGCCGATCGCCTTTATCGGTCTGGCGGTTCCACATATGGCACGACTGATGTTGGGAACGTCGAATCACAATTCACTTATGCCGGTTACACTGCTTACAGGTAGTGCCGTAGCGTTATTGTGCAATCTTATCTGTATCTTGCCGGGTGAATCGGGCATTATTCCGCTCAATGCCGTAACACCTCTGCTGGGTGCTCCGGTAATTATTTACGTGATTATCAACCAGCGGAAAATACAATATTTTAATTAAAAGCATGAATCCGAAGTCTGTTGTCATAGAAGGTAAGAATCTGAACATAGGTTATCGTCGTGGAAAACGGGAGGAAACGGTACATCATCACTTGAACTTCAGCCTGTATCGTGGAGAACTGACTTGTCTGCTGGGAGCTAACGGAGCGGGAAAATCCACACTTCTCCGTACGTTGGCCGCCGTACAGCCTTCTCTGTCGGGAGAGATTTCCCTGCTGGGCAAGAGTCTTTCCGGTTACTCTCCCAAAGAACGTTCGCGTGCGATAGGGATTGTGCTGACCGACAAGACGCAAGCCGGAGGATTGTCGGTACGGGAGCTTGTCGCTTTGGGACGCCAGCCACATACCGGATTCTTCGGAAGGTTAAGTCGCGAAGATAATGAAAAGATCGAGCATGCACTGCAAGCCGTAGGCATAGCCGACAAGGCTTCGAAATATACTGCCGAGCTGTCGGATGGAGAACGTCAGAAGGTGATGATAGCCAAAGCGTTGGTTCAGGAGTGCCCTTTGATATTGCTTGACGAGCCGACCGCTTTTCTCGATGTGGTAAGTCGTATTGAAATTATGACCTTGCTGCACCGGCTTGCCGGAGAAGAACAGCGTGCTATCCTGATGTCTACCCACGACATCGAGCAGGCGTTGGTGCTTGGCGACAGACTTTGGCTGATGAAAAAAGGAGAGGGGCTGGAGTGTGGAGTGACCGAAGACTTGATATTGGCTCATAAGATGGATAATCTTTTCCCGCACGATGACATCCGTTTCGATTCGATGCATGGCATTTATTCTCCTGCCGTGAAAGGAAACAAGTGTATTTATCTGGAAGCTACCGATGAAACATTGCGGCACTGGACGCAAAATGCGATGAACCGCAACGGATATTTGTGTCTTGGACTTTCTGATGCCGCAAGAGAGCAGTGCTTGCCTGTGGTCAATGTGCAGGCGGCGAACAGGCTGGTCGTCACACTCGGCACGACTTCCGAAATTTATTCTTCATTCGAATCGTTGCTTGCCTCTCCACTGCTTGCAGGCAAGTTGTAGGAAAGTACTTTTTTACTGCGGGGAAATATTTTTCTGACGTTGGCGGAAGCTGAAAAAAACGTCAGCATATCTTTTTATTTTTTGTACAAATTCTGAAATCTTTTGTACAAAAAATAAAAAAATGTCTGCATGAATTTTCCAACAGCCCCTCATCTGTTTATTACAATGCGCTGAGGCCTTGGGAAAATCTGTATCTGTTGGCTGTCGGAACCTTTTCGGCTTATTGAGGTGTAAGAATGTATCCAAACGTGACATAACCGATAAATCCGCAGATTACAATCAGAAGAATCGGATTGATTTTATAGCGGTAGGAAGCGATGAATGTACCGCCAAAAAGCAGAATACTGGTTAGAATCTGCCAGTTGTATGTACCGAAGTTTTCTCCATTCATCAGAACCAGTGCAGCTGCTGCCAGCAGTCCGACGACTCCCGGGCGTAATCCCTTGAACACGGAAGCAATGATCGGATGTTTCTGGTATTTCAGAAAGAATTTACTTATCAGCACCATCAGAATAAACGACGGCAGTACTACCGAAACGGTGGCAACAGTCGAACCTAAAACGCCTATGGCGTGAGAGTATCCGGCATTAACGACGGCAGAATATCCCACATAAGTAGCCGAATTAATCCCGATAGGACCGGGAGTCATCTGGCTGATGGCGATAATATCGGTGAATTCTGTAGAGCTGAGCCATTCGTGGCGTGTAACGACTTCGCCCTGAATCATGGAAATCATGGCGTAGCCTCCTCCAAAACCGAAGAGGCCGATCTTGAAAAATGTATAGAATAGTTGTAAGAATATCATGGCTATTTATTTTCTTCCGTTAAGTTTTGTTTGTCTTTATATCGCCCGTACAGGTAACCGCCCACTCCGCTTAGTATGATGACATAGATAGGAGAGAAGTCGAGCAGCCAGATAAGCAGTGCAGAAACACAAGGAATCCAGAAGTTATACCGGTTGATTTTGGCTGATTTTGCCATTTTGAAAGTCGGGGCAGCAATCAGTGCCACTACAGCCGGACGGATTCCCTTAAAGATGTTCTCTACAGCCGGGATATGTTTGAACTGCTGGAAAAACAAGGCAATGGCAAGCATGATGATGAAAGAAGGAAGAATGGTTCCTAACGCCATCCAGAATGCTCCCCAGAACTTTCTCAGTTTATATCCGATAAAGATAGCAATATTGACGGCAAAAATTCCCGGTACGGTTTGTGCCAAGGCCATTAAATCGAGGAAATCTTCTCTCGAAATCCATTTTTTTTTGTCTACCAGCTCATTTTCTATCAGGGGAACCATGGCATATCCTCCCCCGATGGTGAAAGCTCCGATACGGGTAAAAATCAGAAATGATTTGATGTAAAAATTCATTGTTCTTATAGTTGTTCGTTATTCACTCTTTTTATAAATGCTGGGCGGTACTCCATAGAATTTCTTGAACGTGTCTGTGAAATACTTGGGGTCGGCAAATCCCATCATGTCGGCCACTTCGGCTACAGTATACTTCTGGCTTTTGAGCAGCGTTGCTGCTTCTTGCATACGTATGTTTCTGATGAAATCATTGGGAGCCATGCCGGTAAGTGCCTTTATCTTGTTGTAAAAGCTGGTACGGCTCATGTTCATTCCCGCACAAAGCGTATCTACCGTAAGGTCTTTTCCCAGGTTTTCTTTTACCAGGGTGGTAACCTTTTGCATAAATTCATTGTCCAGATTAGTAGGCATATCAATCTCTTCGGGTTTGGCTTCGATGTTGATTGATGCCTGTTGCAGTTTTTTACGTATGATTTCACGGTTTTCCAGTATATTGCTGATGTTGGCCTTCAGTACCATCAGGTCGAAAGGCTTGACAATATACATGTCGGCTTTTGTTTCCAGTCCGCGCAGGATATCCTTTTTATCTCCTAAGGCTGTGAGCAATATTATCGGGATGTGGCTGGTTTCGATGTCCGACTTCAGGGTGCGGCACATGGTTTCTCCATCCATAACCGACATCATCACATCCGATATAATAAGGTCGGGCTGCTGGATTTTTATCTTGTCGATAGCTTCCTGACCGTTTTCTGCTCCTTCTACCTGATAAGTGTCCGACAAACTTTTCATCAGGAACAGGCGGAGGCTGGCATTGTCTTCTACTATCATGATGCGGGGGCTGTCGGGGTGTGTCGTTACCTGCAGAGGTTCCACTACGGGCATGACAGGCGAGATGCCGTCCTGTAGCAGGACCGGTGCCACGCTGCCGTTGTATTCCTCGTTCCGGTACTGGTAGTGTTCGCTCCGGATAGGGAAGCTCAGTTGGAATGTTGTTCCCACATTCTCCGTACTGGTAAAGCTGATCTTACCTTCATGGTTTTTGATCAGACGGTATGTCAGCAGCATGCCTACACCAGAACCTGTGATGAGCTGGTTGGTCGCATTGCTTCCTCGGAACAAGAATTTGAACAGTTTTTTCTGGTCCTCCTTCGGTATTCCGATGCCAGTATCTTTTATAATCAGTGTCCAGCGGCTTTTGTTATGTCCGGCTTCTATAATTACACTTCCTCCTTTCGACGTATATTTCAAGGCATTGCTTAGCAGGTTTTGTAAGATGGAATCAATCTTGTTCTGGTCAATCCATACTTCCAGACTGCTGAAGCTGCTTTTGTACTGGAAGTCTATTCCTTTCTGCTCGGCATAAGCCTTGAATTGCTGCATATATCCTTGTATATACTGGTTCAGTTCATGCTGAGTTACCAGTATTCTGGAACTGTACAATTCTTCTTTCTGGAAATTCATGAGGTTGTTTGCCAGTTCGGAAAGGTTGTCTGTACTTTGTATGGCGAGGTTCAGATTTGTCGTACCTTGTTCCGTCAGTTGTTCGTTTTTCAAAATTTCTCCCAAAGGTGCTTTGATAAGCGTCAGCGGCGTACGGATATCGTGTGCTGTCTGCATGAAGAAATTTATTTTAGCCTGCGATATTTGTTTGTCGCGCCGTATCATCTGGTATCGCATAATGGCATAGCTTATGCCAATGATAATCAGGGCATAGAGTACAAAGGCCCAGAATGTCATCCAGATAGGTCGTCCTATGAGAATCTGTATCTCCCGTTCTTCCAGTACTTGATGGTTATCCATCAGAATGGCACGTACATGAAGTGTGTAACTTCCCGGTGATAAGTTGGTATATCTTATCAGGTTGTCGCTCGAAGGTGGTGTCCAGTGGTCGTAGAATCCTTCCAGCTTCCATGTGTACATGATGTTGGACGGATTGTCGAAGTTGATGGACGACACGTTCATCGAGAATGTATTCTGGTCGTAATCCAGTTCTATGCAAGATGTCTGGTCCAAAGTTTGTGTAAGAGGAGAGCCTTTTTCTCCCGGATGCACGGTGCGGTACATGATACTTAAATCGGAAAAGATCATGTGACTGGTAAAGGTCCTTGGTAGTTGGATGCTGTCGGGAAGTACTATCACTCCTTCGTTGCTTCCAAAAATCATATATCCGTCGCTTGTATGGATGGCGGCATTGGGGTTAAAGCTGGAAGCCAGTAATCCCTGCTCTTTAGTCCAGTTGGTAAAGGTATCAGCTTTTGTATCGAAAAAGGACAGTCCGTTTTCTGTACCAAGATACAGATTACCGTTTCTGTCGGGCACGATACTGTAAATGTTATTGCTGATAAGTCCACAGTTCTCATCGTAATATCGGGTTACTTTTTTTGTGTGGTTATCATAAATAAACAGTCCGTTGCCGTAGGTTCCGAAATAAGTATAATTTTTCGCCGGATCGTTGTATATCATATTGATACACTGTATGTCGAAATTCGTTTCGAAAGGAATTGCTTTATTGCTCCGTTTGTCGAAGATAAACAGATTGTTGATTGTTCCTATCCATAACGAATGTTCGTCTTTTTGTGCGATGCAGGTAATGGGGTATCCTACATTATATTCACATACTTCCTGATTGGTCGGGTTGTATGATTTCAGCCGGTAGAATCCTCCAATCCAGATAAGGTTTTCGTTGTCGCGGTAAATGCTGCGAATGTATTTATCGGGGCCTTCTCCTTGTCGGATATCCTTCTGTCGGAAGAAGGTAACTTCGTGTGTTTTCTTGTTTATTCTGTAGATTCCAGACATATATCCTCCGGCGAGAATGATTCCGGGACTACTTTCACACAAAGATGTAAATATATGATTCTCGCTTTGGTCTGCATTGGGAGTTTGTGATGAATGAAAATTAATCCATCTGTTTTCGCTTACGTCGAAGTAGCATACTCCGTTACTCGTCGCATACCATGAGTCGCCGTCAGAGTCTTCCATGATACCGTTGATGCAGTTGTTTACAAGCGAATTTGTATAATTGGCCGAATGCATGAACCATTCGTATGCCGGATATTTTTCGGTATAGATTGTTATGCCGGTAGGATAGATCACATTCCAGATACGGTTGGCATTGTCCATGTAGATATCTTTGATGATGCTTCCGTTCATTTTATTGGGACGCCGAGTATCTTCTTTCAAGAACTGAACAAGTTTCTGCTTCTCGAGGTCGAGTTTGTATACTCCATCTCCATCGGTTGCAATAAGAAGAACATTCTTTTCTTTTTTGCTGGGGATAATCTTGTTTATACCGATATCCTTCATGGTATTGCCCGTGTTGCTTACCTGCAGGCTTTGCGTATCGTAGATAAATAGTTTATCCAACAGTGTGTTGACAACCAGTTGTTTTGATGGCTTGTTGTAGTAAATGTAATCTATCAGATGTACATCTGGCAGGTTGATTTTCTTTATATTGATTAGTCGTTTGTTCTTTAGTTGTGCTTCGTATAGCTGGTGTTCGGATGCCAAATAGTATTTGTTGCCTTCTGCATGAGTTATACAGACAATATTGTCTGGAATGCCCGGTGATAACTGGTAGCTTTCATCATTGTAGTAATTGAATATGTATTGATACTGGTTTACACAGAACCAAATGTTGTTTCCCAAATCCATATAAATATTGGAGATGGGCATTTTCTTTAGTTGTGAGAATTCAGCCTTGAAATCGAATACAAGCTGAAAAGAATCTTTTTGCTCGTCATATCGGAATATGAGTCCGTCCTTACCTGCTTCCCAAATATTATTTTCTTTGTCTGTATAGAGAAAATTCAGATTCGGGTAAAAGCTGAGAGGACTTTTATGATGATTGAGTTGATAATGCTTAAACTGTTTTCCATTATATCGGTCCAGACCTTTATGTGTGAGAATCCACATATAGTTCTGTTTATCTTGCTGTATGGATAAGACTCTTCGGCTGCTGAGTCCATTCTCCATATTGATGTATTCAAATATTTGGGCTTGTAGCGGAAAGAAAAACGATAGTAATAAGCACGCTGTAATAAGAATAGTTCGTTTCATTATTATTGGTTTTATTCCGAGGGTGATATTGTGCAAATGTCGTGAAAAAGGCTGATTTCTCAAAGCAAAATGAGAGAAAATAAAAAGAGGCTGTCTTTCAAAACAGCCTCTTTTAAAAGAAAATATGACGTTATTTGTCTTTTCTGTACGTGCTCTTCAATAAAACGCAAGCACATTTATTCACTTTTTTCGGGTGGTGATGAGGATAACTCCGTTTTTTCCTTTCTGACCGTATTTGGCCGTAGCTGACACATCTTTTAATACGGTGATCGATTCAATGTTTTCCGGATCGAGTTTTTTCATCGTTTCGGTTGAGACTTCCGTATCGTCTATCATTACCATCGGCGATACTCCTTCTTTTCCCAAGCCATCCTTGCCGTTCTGATGCATCTGGATGGTCGGTACATCGGCCGGAGTGTCCAAGTCTGTACCATAAGCCACTACTACCACATCATTCTTTCCTGCCTGCGGCTTATTTTTGGAACCCTCCAGCGCGAAAGTGACCGGCAGGGTGAATTTCACGGCAACCGCCTGACCGTCCTGCATGCCCGGTTTCCATTTCGGCATAGTGCCAATCACCCGGATAGCTTCCGCATCCAGCCACGGGTCGACCGGCCGAAGTACGTGGAGGTCGCTCAGCGAACCGTCCTTCTGCACGATGAACTGTACGATGACCCGTCCTTGCTTACCGGCTTCCTGGGCTTTGGTAGGATACTTAAGATTACGTGCCATAAACTTCAGACATTCCTTCATGCCACCTGGATATGCCCGCATTTGTTCCACAACGTCAAAGGTCCGGTCGTTCGAAGCCACAGCTTGTGGGCTGGGGGATACGACTTTTAAGTCTTGTCCTCCATTGTTGGCTGTCAGTCGGATAGTCTGGTCGGTCTTTTTCAGGCAGTCTGCGACAGACAGTGTGACTGCATCCATACCAATGTAGACCACTTGAAGCTGTTGGTCGGTTCCGGCTTCCAGCGTGAAGTTGCCCTCTGTGTCTGTTACCGTACCCTTGGTAGTGTTTACGATGAGTACGGTAGCTCCTATTACGGGCTTCCCTTTTTCGTCTACCACTTTCATCTTCAGTGTAGCTTTTTCTACGGGCGTTGACACATTTTTATCGGCATATTTTTTCATAACTTCCGATAAATCATTAACTTTGATATTTGAAATCTCGTCCAGTGGTTGGGAGATTTCAGGGCGGGCAAAGGCAGCCATCGTGACAGCAGCCAACGGAAGTACGTAGAGGTACTTAGCACGTGCCCATGGATTGGATTTTTTTCGAATCATCATAGTGATACGTTTTTTAAGTGAACTGTGATTAAAGCTGTTGGCAATAGAGTAGAGCCTTGCGCCAACGGCTTTTTTTATTAATAACATTTGATATTCTTTTGCGTTAATCCCCTGACGGAGTACTTCTTCATCGGCTTCATATTCGTGAATGTTCTGCAACTCTTGTCTGAGTAGCCAGATGGCTGGATTGAACCATTGCGTCCAAGCACAAAGTTCTGTTAGCAGCAAATCCCATGAATGATGGTGACGGATGTGGCCCAGTTCGTGTACAAGTATGTGATGCCCGTTTTCTTTCAGGTCTGTTTCTGAGATTACGATGTACCGCATCCAACTGAAAGGGGCAATGTTGCGTTGGTGTATCATCAGGCAGACGCCGTGGTCCAGTTTTTTACATCGGCTGTGTCGAATGAGGTAGAGCATCCGTCCCAGTGACCAAAGGTGGCGGGTTATGACAAATAGTAATCCGGCAAAATATCCTAATACCAGTCCTTCCTGCCAGCGGAACGAATGAGTGTTTTCTCCTATTACTGTTGCTCCGTTGTTCCATTGGTACATCAACAGTAAATCTTCCATCGACATGACTTGTGTGTTTATTGGAGAGGCTTCTTTTACCGTAACTTGTATTAGTGGCAACAGGCACGAAAGCAGCATAACTCCCAGCAATGCTATCCGGTTGAAGCGGTGGAAAGTTTCCTTGCTGAGCAGCATGCGGTAAAATAAGTAGAACGCTGCAAGGCAGACAGCCGATTTGAATATATAGACTAAAAAGGATCCCATAAGCAGAAAGGTTTTATTGTGGCTTTTCGTGCTGCCCTTCTTCTACCTGACGGATGAGCTCTTTGAGTTCCTCTACCGAGATGTCCTCTTCCTTCACCAGTGAAGAAACGGCACCTAAAAATGAATTGTTGAAGTATTTGCGAATAACTCCCCGCAGGGTTTTCCGTCGGAATTCTTCTTCCGATACTGTGGCATAATACTGGTAGGTATTACCGAATGCTGTGTGCGACAGGTAACCTTTCTCTTCCAGGCCTCGTACAATGGTTGACAAGGTATTGAAATGCGGCCGTGGCTCTTCGTAGAGTTCTACCAGCTGCTTGACAAACATGGGGCCTTTTTCCCAGAAAAATCCCATGATTTCTTCTTCTTTGGTGGTAAGTGTTTTCATATCTGTTTAGTTTGATTATTACAAAGAACTAAAACTTTTAGTTTGTAAACTAATATTTATAGTTAAATAACTAAAATGTTTAGTTTTTCTTCTTCAATTTCGTCTAATTATTTCTGCTTTAGGTTTGTTTGATGGGATTTTTCTCTTTCTCTCTTCCTGTATGTTTAGATTTGGCTTTCAATCGGTTTGCATGAGAACTTATTCTTTTCCTTGATATGAAGCTTGTAAAATATCGAATAGAATTGTGCTATCGGGAATGAGTAAAATCAGAATACGTCTGATTGGGATAGATGTAAAAAAGGCCATCTTAAATTCAAATTTGAGATGGCCTTTCACTATTTGTAAGAAGGAATTGTATCTTTATTTCTTATGAGCTTCTACCCATTTGCGTGCGTTGACAAATGCTTCCATCCACGGAGTGATCTGGTCGCTGTCCTTACGGCCTAATGGATAGTAAGCGTTTTCCCATGGGAAACAAGCGCGTTCCAAGTGAGGCATCATAGCCAGATGACGTCCGTCTTGTGAAGCAATACCTGCTACGCTGTAATCAGAGCCGTTCGGGTTGCCTGGATATTCATCGTATGAGTATTTCAATACTACATTATAATGATCTTCCGGATAAGGCAGAGAGAACTTTCCTTCTCCGTGAGCTACCCAAATACCCAGTTTTGATCCGCTCAATGAGCCGAACATGACACTGCGGTTCATCGGAACAGTTACACCCAAGAAGGCAGATTCGAACTTGTGTGAATCGTTATGCAGCATCTTGCCTTTCTTCTTGTCTTCCGGAGTGATCAGACCGAGTTCCATCATCAACTGACAACCGTTGCAGACACCAAGTGACAAGGTATCTTCGCGAGCATAGAAGTTGTCGAGGGCGGCTTTAGCTTTCGGGTTAAACAGGAAGCTTCCTGCCCATCCTTTGGCAGAACCCAATACATCGGAGTTAGAGAAACCACCACAGTAAACTACCATGTTAATGTCTTCCAATGTTTCTCTTCCGCTTACCAAGTCGGTCATGGTGACATCCTTCACATCGAAGCCTGCCAGATAGAGCATGTAGGCCATTTCGCGTTCACCGTTTGTTCCTTTTTCACGGATGATAGCAGCTTTGATACCGCTTGGCGTACGACGATCCGGATCCAGACCGAACTGTGAAAGCTTACCGGTAAACGATTTGTCGAATGCAAATTCCAGTGGTTGCTGTTTGTAGTTTTCGAAACGTTTCTTTGCACATCCGTTCATGCTCTGCTTGCGGTCGAGCAAGTATGAAGTAGAGTACCATACATCACGCAGATAATCGATACCAAACTGGTAAGTAGCATCGTGCTTGGTTACTAAGATATGACGTTCGTCTGTAGGAACACCAATCTTGACATAACCTACACCGGCATCTTCCAGAATCTTCTTGACTTCCGATTTGTGTTTGTCGGCTACCTGAATGATAACACCTGGGTTTTCTGCAAACAAAATCTTCACGATGTCGTCACACTTAATCTTATCGAGGTTGATTTCCATACCACCTTCAGTATTGGCAAAGCACATTTCCAAAAGGGTAGTGATCATACCTCCGGCAGAAATATCATGTCCGGCAAGAATCAGTTTCTTGTCTACCAGTTCTTGAACAGCGAGGAAGGCGTCACGGAAGTATTCCGCATTCTGTACAGTCGGAACATCATCACCTACTTTGTTCAGTGACTGAGCAAATGCTGAACCACCTAATCTCAATTCGTCGAAACTGAAGTCGATGTGGTAGAAAGTAGATTTTTCTTTGTTTACCATAACAGGAGAAACCACCTTCTTGACGTCAGAAACTTCGCCTCCGGCAGAAACAATAACTGTTCCCGGGCTGATGATCTTTTCTCCGTTTGGATATTTCTGAGTCATTGACAAAGAGTCTTTTCCGGTCGGAACGTTGATTTGCAATGCGCAGCAGAAATCAGACAAGGCTTTAACCGCTGTGTACAAACGTGCATCTTCACCTTCTTGTGAACGACAAGGCCACATCCAGTTGGCTGACAGGGAAACACTGTCGAGGCCTTCTGCCATTGGTGCCCATACAATATTAGTCAAAGCTTCTGATACAGCGAGTACAGAACCTGCTGCCGGATCAGCCAACGCAGCCTGAGGCGCATGGCCTAATGCAGTAGCAATACCTTTTTCTCCACGGTAATCGAGAGCAACAACACCACAGTCGCTCAACGGCAACTGAAGTTCACCTTGGCATTGCTGGCGTGCAATCTTACCTGTAACGGAGCGGTCTACCTTGTTGGTTAACCAGTCTTTACATGCAACAGCTTCCAGTTGCAGTACCTGGCGAATATATTCATTCAGTTTAGCTACGTCGTATGATACATTTTCATAATGGCGTTCTACAGTTTTGTCGACCATATATGTTTTCGGAGATGAACCGAACATCTGGTCTACAGCCAAATCGAATGGGCGTACGCCGTCAGCTTGTTCAAATGCAAAACGATGGTCACCTGTTGTCTCACCTACGACATACATCGGAGAACGTTCGCGGTCGGCAATCTTCTGTACATGCTCAATTGCTTTTTCGTCAATCAGCAATCCCATACGTTCCTGAGATTCGTTAGCGATGATTTCTTTTGCCGACAATGTTTCGTCACCGATAGGAAGTTTGTCCATGTGAATCAAACCGCCACAGTCTTCTACCAATTCAGACAGACAGTTAACATGGCCAGCAGATCCGTGGTCATGAATAGATACAATCGGATTTTCATCTTCTTCACACAGAGCACGTACTACGTTGTAGGCACGCTTTTGCATTTCTGCATTGGCACGCTGTACAGCATTCAATTCGATGGCCGAAGAGTAACGTCCGGTTTCTACAGATGAAACAGAACCACCACCTAAACCGATGCGGTAATTATCACCACCCATCACAACGATTTTATTTCCTGTTTCAGGAGAACCTTTCAGACAGTCGCGTTGAGTACCATAGCCTACACCTCCTGCCAGCATGATTACTTTATCGTAAGCATACTTTTCACCGTTTTCTTGATGTTCGAAGGTCAGGACAGAACCGCAAATCAGTGGCTGGCCAAACTTGTTACCGAAATCAGAAGCACCATTTGAGGCCTTGATCAAAATCTGTTCAGGAGTCTGGTATAACCATTTACGTACGGGGAGAATATTTTCCCATTCGCGTCCTTCATCTGTACGTGGATAAGAAGTCATGTAAACGGCTGTACCTGCAATCGGCCATGAGCCTTTACCACCGCCCATACGGTCACGGATTTCTCCTCCGGTACCTGTAGATGCTCCGTTGAACGGCTCGACAGTTGTCGGGAAGTTGTGAGTCTCGGCTTTCAGTGAGATAACCGTTTTAATATCTTTGATAATGAAATAGTCAGAAGTTGAGTGGTCTTTAGGAGCGAATTGTTCTACGACAGGACCTTCGGCGAAAGCAACATTGTCTTTGTAAGCAGAGATGATTTTGTTCGGATTCTCCTGAGTGGTTTTTTTGATCATCTGGAAAAGTGAAGATTCCATTTCTTTACCGTCGATGATAAATGTTCCGCCAAATATTTTGTGGCGGCAGTGTTCTGAGTTGATTTGTGCAAATCCGAAAACTTCGGAATCAGTCAGTTTTCTGCCCAGGTCTTTTTCTACTTTCAGCAAGTAGTCCATTTCTTCGCGCGAAAGAGCAAGACCTTCCTGTTCATTATATTCTTCAAGGTTTTCAATGTAAATAATCGGTTGCGGTTTGATATTTACATCGAATATTTTTTGATCCAATCCGTGATACATTCGTTGCAGCATCGGGTCATGGTCTGCATTTTCGTCTTTTACCGGGAAGTATTCCTCGATACGGCGGATACCTTGCAATCCCATATTCTGAGTAATTTCTACAGCGTTTGTACTCCATGGAGTAATCATTTCACGCCGTGGGCCGATAAACCATCCTTTAAGGTTATCTTCCGTTTCTACAGTAGCGTCGCTGTATAGCCAGCATAATTTCTTGATGTCTTCAGAGGTCAGTTCTTTACTACATTCGGTAGCAATTACACTGTTAGTGGGTGTTCTGAAAAATAGAATCATAGCACTTGTTTATGTTTGTTAAAATGATAATCTTATTATCGGAATAATGCAGTGCAAAGTTACATAAACTCCTTTTTGTACGAAAGAAAAACGAAACGAAATATAGGTACTTTATAAAAAAAGTAGCATCTTTGCAGTATGAATTGGATAGAACAGGTTACTATACTAGATTTATTGGTGAAAGGCTTTATCGTAGGAGTGATTGTTTCAGCTCCTTTGGGACCGGTTGGCGTGCTTTGTATTCAGCGGACACTGAACAAGGGGCGCTGGTTTGGTTTTGTAACCGGTTTGGGGGCCGCGCTGAGTGATACATGCTACGCATTGATAACAGGTTATGGCATGAGCTTCATGGATGAATTGATCCTTAAGCACCAAATATTTCTTCAAGTGGTAGGTAGTATCATGTTGCTGGCCTTCGGTATATATACTTTTCGTAGTAATCCTGTGAAATCTCTTCGTCCTACATCAGCCAATCGTGGTACTTATCTTCATAATTTTATTACAGCTTTCTTTGTAACATTCTCCAACCCGCTGATTATCTTTCTGTTTATTGGTCTTTTTGCCCGCTTTTCGTTTGTGATGCCGGGCAGTCCGCTGGGCTTTCAGTTGGTTGGCTATCTCGCTATTGTCATCGGAGCCTTAACATGGTGGTTCGGAATTACTTACTTTGTAAATAAGGTGCGTACCCGATTTAATGTGCGGGGTATTTGGATATTAAACCGTATTATTGGTGTTGTCGTAATGATCGCGTCGATTGTAGGTATCATACTGACTATTGCTGGAAAATCTTTATCTTGATATATGTATATCTCTCAACAATTAAAACAACAGAATATCGCTGAATACTTGCTGTATATGTGGCAAGTAGAAGATATGATTCGTGCCAATGGCTTCGATATAGAAAAAATAAAAAAGAATATCGTAGAGCCGTATCCGTCGTTGTCGGATGAGCAAAAAAAGGCATTGACTCAATGGTATGCAGATTTTATCAATATGATGCATGACGAGGGCGTAATGGAAAAAGGGCATATACAGATTAATAAGAATATTATTGTCTGGTTGACCGATTTACACTTGCGCTTACTTGCTTCTCCTAAGTTTCCGTATTATAGTGCGGCCTATTATAAGGCTTTACCTTTTATTGTAGAATTGCGTGCCAAGGGAGCTGATAAAGATGTGCCTGAACTGGAAACGTGTTTTGATGCAATGTATGGAGTTCTGATGTTGAAACTTCAGAAAAAGGAAATAACTGAAGAAACCCAGAAAGCATTGAAAGTGATAGGTGATTTGCTGGCTATGCTTGCCGGGTATTATATTAAAGATAAACAAGGGGAGTTGGATTTTGATTGATCTTCTTCTCGTCAAAATAAAGGAATAATGAAGAATATTTTGGTTACTGGGGCAAACGGACAGCTGGGTAATGAGATGCGTCTGCTTGCAGAAGTCAATAAGGAATATGCCTATTTCTTTACTGATGTGGCTGAACTGGATATTTGTGATGAACAAGCTGTTGGAAATTTTGTAGTTGAACATCAGATCGATATTATTGTGAACTGTGCTGCATATACAGCAGTCGATAAGGCTGAGGATAATCAGGAACTTTGCGATAAGTTGAATCATGTTGCTCCGGGTTATTTGGCAAAAGCCATTGAAAGTCGTGGAGGCCACTTTATACAAGTATCTACAGATTACGTTTTCGATGGTACTGCACATATTCCGTATACAGAGGAACAGCCAACTTGTCCTGATTCGGTTTATGGAATAACCAAACTCGCTGGCGAACAGGAAGCAATGAAATATTGTTCTAAAACAATGATTGTCCGCACTGCCTGGCTGTATTCTACATTTGGAAACAATTTTGTAAAGACTATGCTGCGTTTGGGGCGCGAAAAAACTTCGTTGGGGGTAATATTTGATCAGATAGGTACTCCTACTTATGCTCGCGATTTGGCTGTTGCCATTTTTGCGGCTATCAATAAAGGTATTGTGCCGGGAATTTATCACTTTAGCAATGAGGGTGTTTGCTCGTGGTACGATTTTACTCAGATGATTCATCATTTGGCGGGTATTGATAGCTGTAGATTGAAGCCTCTTCATACGGAAGAATATCCGGCAAAGGCAAAGCGTCCTCATTACTCCGTACTCGATAAGACGAAAATAAAAGATACATTCGGCATTGAAATCCCTTATTGGGTAGACAGTCTGAAAGAATGTGTCGATAAATTATTAGCATGATAATAAAAGGTAAATAGATAAATAAAGAATGAACGCTGAAATAGAAAGAAGACGTACATTTGCGATTATTGCACATCCGGATGCCGGTAAAACTTCGTTGACCGAAAAGTTACTGCTTTTCGGTGGACAGATTCAGGTGGCTGGAGCTGTTAAGTCGAATAAAATTAAGAAAACTGCGACATCCGACTGGATGGACATCGAAAAGCAACGTGGTATATCTGTTACAACCTCTGTGATGGAGTTCGATTATCACGACTACAAAATTAATATTTTGGATACACCGGGACACCAGGACTTTGCAGAAGATACTTACCGTACGCTTACGGCAGTAGATAGTGTCATTATTGTGGTGGATGGTGCAAAAGGTGTGGAAACGCAGACGCGTAAACTGATGGAGGTGTGCCGTATGCGTAATACTCCGGTCATCATTTTCGTTAACAAGATGGACCGTGAGGCGAAAGATCCGTTCGATTTGCTGGATGAACTGGAAGAAGAGCTGGTTATCAATGTTCGTCCTTTGACATGGCCTATCGAGAGTGGTCCTCGTTTTAGAGGTGTATATAATATATATGAGCAAAAGTTGAATTTGTTCCAGCCTTCTAAGCAGGTTGTTACAGAAAAGGTAGAGGTAGACATCCATACAGAGGATTTGGACAATCATATCGGAACACCGCTTGCTGAAAAGTTGCGTAGTGAGTTGGAATTGATTGATGGAGTGTATCCGGCCTTTAATGTTGATGATTATCTGAAGGGTGAGCTGGCACCGGTATTTTTCGGTTCAGCTTTGAATAACTTTGGTGTACAGGAACTGTTGGATTGTTTTGTTGAAATAGCTCCGAGTCCTCGTCCGGTGCAGGCAGAAGAGCGTATCGTTATGCCTGATGAACCGAAGTTTACAGGATTTGTCTTTAAAATTACAGCCAATATTGACCCTAACCATCGTTCGTGTGTTGCATTCTGTAAGGTTTGTTCGGGTAAGTTTACTCGTAATACTCCTTATTTACATGTGCGTCACAATAAGACAATGCGTTTTTCTTCGCCTACTCAGTTCATGGCACAGCGTAAGACTACAGTTGATGAGGCTTGGGCAGGAGATATCATCGGTTTGCCGGACAACGGAACATTCAAGATTGGCGATACCTTAACAGAAGGAGAAGTGCTTCACTTTAAGGGGTTGCCGAGTTTCTCTCCTGAAATGTTCAAGTATATAGAAAATGCTGATCCAATGAAGACCAAGCAGTTGAATAAGGGTATTGACCAGCTGATGGACGAGGGTGTTGCACAGTTGTTTGTCAACCAGTTCAATGGCCGAAAGATTATCGGAACTGTAGGACAGTTGCAGTTTGAGGTTATTCAGTATCGTTTGGAGAATGAATACAATGCCAAGTGCCGTTGGGAACCTATCAGTTTGTATAAAGCATGCTGGATAGAGAGTGATGATCCGGCAGAGTTAGAGGCATTTAAAAAACGTAAATATCAGTATATGGCAAAAGATCGTGATGGTCGTGATGTGTTCCTCGCGGATAGTGGCTATGTACTTCAGATGGCGCAAATGGACTTCAAGCATATTAAGTTCCATTTTACGAGTGAATTTTAAAAAAGTATGTAAGATATTTTGTACTTGTCTTATTGTTTGTACACTTTATATCGGAAGGGAAAATAGGGGCAAAAAGAGTTTTCTTGCAAAATATATTCTTGATGTAAATCAAGAAAAATAAGATTGTTGCTGATTTTTAACAATTTCTTCCCTCGCTATTTCTTATTGAAATTCTAATTTTGCACCGCAAAACTAAAACTTAACAAACAGATGTCAGAAAACAAAACTGTAAAGTATCACATTCCGGAACAGGGAATATACTTGTATGCTCGTACCAGTGAAGGTAAAACAGAAATGATTGTATTGAACAGTACTGACAGAGAACAAGTTCTGCCAAGTAGTCACTATCAGGCTTTAACAAAAGAAACTAAGGAAGGAAAAGTTGTTTCAACAGGTAAAAAAATCGATTTTACACAAAATCTTGTTTTGTCTGCACGTCAGTCGTTAGTGATTGAATTTTGAAAAAGCTAATTAGGATTATATAAGACAGAGAGGTGATTCATTAAAAAAGATGTTTCACCTCTCTGTCTTTTGTATTGATAAATGTCTATAGTTGGTCTTGTTTCCCCTGTAGATTAATCTCCTCGATAGTAATACAGTAAGGAGTGGCGGGCTATAAAATCTGCGTTTTGCTGTACCAGTTCTTTTTCTGTGCCCTCAGGAAGTTGTGCATCGGGGATAAGCTGGTGATGTATACAGTGTAGCAGTAAGTCTGGTGGACAGAGCATTTCTTCTGTGAGTAATCGGAATGCGTTTTTTTGAGCCTTTTCCTGATTATACAGCGGGTTTTCTTTGTCAGCTATGTATTCACAGATGTCTTTTGCCAATAGTACACCTTTTTCCGGTTCAGTCATCAGAATAAAGTTCTTATATTCTTTCATTTGTGGCAGTGTATGATTATCATCGTCCTGCCATTTCAATATTTCCACTAAGAAGCGGCGCAACTCCCCGTAACCGTTTAAATAGGTAATTTTCTTTCCACCGGTGCCACTAATGAAGTTTTGATAGGTTTCTCGATTTTTGTTTAGAATTTCTTCAGGAACATCGGGGGCAGGAGTAAATAGTCCTTTGATATTCTTCCAGGCTTCCGGACTGGCAAGCAATGAAATCCATTCGTGCAAAAATAGAGCCAATGGACCAACTGGTACGATGAATCTGTCATTGGGACTAATCTGTTCGATATAGGGGAACATGGAAGGTTCTGTCAGGTAGGTGTGTCCAAAAAGCCATGTCAATTTATGATCAGCTTCGGTTGCTGTTCCCGGATGGTCAAAATAATGTGATATGGTTTCATTCTCAGGAGCTTCTTCGTAAGCAGCTTCCAGTATGTTATAGAAGATTTTTGCTTGTTCTTCAATGGAAGTATCTTTGGGATTTATGTATGTATGTCCTTTCCATGAAGAAACTTTCTGCCATGTATTCCAGATAATGAAACGGATGTCTTCTTCATTTATTTCATCTGCAACGTAATTGGAAGTTGTAGAATAAAAGGGCAGTACTTTACCATACAGACGTTGGTGCTCTGTTGTAAAACTACGCCATAACCCTAGTTCTGAAATCTGGTCTTCCAGATAAGCTGCAACATACATGCTTAACTTTTTACGAAAGGCGTCTGGAAGTGCCAGCACGCAGGCATGATACAACCTATTTGATAGATTAATGAAATAACTATCCGAAGGTTGCATTGAAGTATAGGGATGAATTTTTAACCACTCATTGGCGTAAATTAAAGATTTACTCATGTTTTTGCAAAGTTAATGTTTAGAAAACAATGTAATTAGTAGTGACGTGGCAGCCAGACAAATACCTACTCCTGTTACTCCTGCCCATCCGAACTGGTGCCAGAATGTTCCAGCTAAAAATGTTCCTAATGAACCACCCAGAAAATAAGTTGTCATAAAGATTGTATTTACTCGGTTTGAGGCTTGAGGAACAAGTGACAGGGCACATGTCTGATTGCTGATTTGTACACATTGCATACCAATATCAATTAAAATAATACCGGCAATAATTCCGATGTAACTATTTTGGAAAATATAGAGTATGACCCATGATAAGATCATAATGCAGCATCCGATATAGTTGAATGCTCTTACCCCTAATATGCGGACGAATTTGCCGACAAAGGAGGCTGTCATAGCTCCGGCTATACCGCATAATCCCAGCATACCGATAATGTTGTTTCCTGCGTAAAAAGGTTCTCCACTCATTTTGAAGGCTAAGCATGCCCACAAAGTAAGGAAACAGCCGAAACAGATACCTGCACGCAATGAAACCAGTCGCAGAGTAGCATTCTTTTTTACTAAGGTAAATACTGATTTCATTAATCCTCTATAAGTACCTTTATAATTGGATGGCATGTCAGGTAATATACGGATAATAACAACTATACAGGCTAACATTAATATGGATGCGATATAAAATATGGTTCTCCATCCCCAGTATTCACCTACTATTCCACTGACCACTCGTGAGCCAAGAATACCGGTCAGTAATCCGCTTACCAGTACTCCTACATTTTGCGCTTTTTTCTCCGGTTGTGAGAATTGTGCTGCAATCGGTATAAATATTTGAGGCATAACCGAGCAGATACCTGTAATTAGTGAAGCTAATAGGATGAAATGTATGTTTCGTGCTATTACAAATCCTAACATGCTTACGGACAGCAGTAAGAAGTTGATAACAATTATATTTCGCCGTTTATATAAATCTCCAAGTGGAATGATGAATAGTAGCCCTAACGCATAGCCTATTTGTGTAGTCATTGGAATCAAATTGGCTGTAAACTCGGAAACCTGTAAGTCTTCACTAATTTTATTCAGTAACGGTTGATTGTAATATAGATTAGCTACGGATATACCCGCAATGATAGCCAGCATCAAAAGTAAAGATGCCGGAATTCCTTTGTTCTCTTCTAAAATTCGTTTCATGTCGCAAAGTTACGTATTTTTTGCGAGCTTATTCTGTTTTGGGCTTGATGGGAACGGTGTTTTCCTTGTAAGCTGCAAAACCTTTTACTTTTACCCGTTCTTTCTTTTCTTCTTCGCCAACGGCTGCATTACCCAGTTGGTTCAGATTTTCCTTAATCGCGTTATGGGTGTCGAAGAAATAATCGAGCAACATTTTCAGGTGGTCTTCCAGCTCTCCTTCATTGGGTGAGAAGAAAGTATGGCAACGTGAATGTAATCCTACAGTCTTTTCGTCTTCGTCTACCATATATACGGTTGTAACCAGCGAATTGACATTAACCAGATTGATGATTTCTTTCAATACGGGAAACGCTTCATTGTCTGTGCTTATTGATCCCCACCATGGATTCCATATCATAATGAACCGGTTCTCTTCTTCGGCTGCAATATAGAAGTCATCACCTTGGTACTTGAAAGTAACATGTCCTTCTTCGTTTATTTCGGGCTGGCAGCCTATTTTTTTCAATACGCTGATGACAAGATCTTGTGTGCTGATATTGTCTAATTCATTTTTTGTCATACGTTCCAGATGTTCCAGACGTTTTTTTCGGATGCTTATAGTTTTGAGCAAGAATAAAACTATGGGCCACAAAGCGAGTGCAATAACAGCAATCAGTATGGTTATGTCGGTTATGTTATTCATAATAGTTGGGTTTTAGGTTAAATACAAAAACAGTGTTCTCTATAGCTGTTTTCTTTGATAACCTTCTGCATCTATATTTTGTTTGACACAGATTTTGATAATCTCTGAAACAGCTTCTTAAATATACAAATTATCTATAGGAATAAATTCATTTATTTTGCTTTTAAACTTTTTTAAATAAAACAGATGCAGCAAAAGGCGAATATAATTGTTTTATAGTTGAACTTTAAAATAAAGAGCTTATGAAAAAGTTAGTATTATTTATGATACTGGCGTTGACTATGATGGTTGGTCACGTACAGGCACAGGACACAGAGAAGAGTTTATCTCGTGAAGAAAAGAAAGCTTTACAAGAGCAATTGGATAGTTTGCTGGCTGTAGAAGCGATACAGGCCATCAATGACAAGGCATTTACTCTGGAGGCAGATCAGGTTGTCTTCAAGTATGGTAATATGGCTTATGTCAATTCAAATACGAATTTTGTTTCTGTAAAAGGCGATCAGGCTGTTGTACAGGTAGCATTTAATATTCCCGTCAGCGGTCCGAATGGAATTGGTGGTGTAACAGTAGATGGTAGCGTTTCCGACTATGAAGTAAAGACTGATAAGAAAGGTAATACTTCGATTACCATGAATGTTATGGGAACAGGTATTTCGGCACGCGTATTTATCAGTTTGCCGAAGGGGACAAACAAGGCTACGGTAGAAATCAATCCAAACTTTAATTCCAATCGTATGACGTTGAATGGAGTAATTCTGCCGATACAGAAGAGCAGTGTGTTTAAAGGACGTTCCTTATAATTTTTGATATTAATGAAAAGGTTAGGAATTATGAAAAAGATTTTGTTTATGCTTTGCATGGCGGGCTTATTTATGACGTCGTGTGAAAAAGACCCTGATATGGGTAAACTGGATGCAGATCTGGTGGTATACACAGACCACGACAATAATACAGATTTTAGTACTTTCCATACTTATTTCCTTCCTGATAGCATTTTGGAAGCAAGCGGAGTACGTGCTTCGTATTGGAAAGACGAAAATGCCAAGATGATTATCAGTGAGGTTGAAAGTCAGATGAACCGCAGAGGATACGAACGTATTACGGATCCGGCACTGAAGGATCAGGCTGATGTCGGTGTACAGTTGTCGTATGTAGCACAGACTACTCAGGTTGTTACTGGCGGCTATTGGGGAGATCCTTTTGGCGGCTGGTGGAGTACTGGCTTTTGGGGACCATGGTGGAGTGGATGGTATTATTCATATCCTGTAACATATAGTTACGATACTAATACATTAATTCTGGAAATGGTCGATTTGACGAATAAAGATGAAGACGGAACTCAGAAACAGCAACTTCCGGTTGTATGGTATGCAAGTGCGTCCGGCTTCCAGTATGGTAATAGTAGAATAAACATGCAGTTATTGCTGAATGGAGTGGATCAGGCATTCAATCAGTCTACTTATATCCATAGAAATTATACAGAATAAAAGAGTCAGGATATTTTCAATCTATTTGATTAATGTCCAATACAGAAAAATAATGGAGATGATAACGATGAAAAGATATACTATTTTTAAAAAAGCAATTTGGTCTTTCTGTGCTTTGGTCATGTTTGCTATGCAAAGTTATGCTCAGTGGGATTCACAGAAAGCACATCTCATTGTCGACTGGCAGATGAATGTACCTGTTTCAACTGGCTTTGCTGATAAGATAAGTGGATGGGGTATGAACTTTGAAGGACTTTACGATTTGACTCCACGTTGGTCGGTTGGGGCTTTTATTAATTTTCATACTAATCATAAATATGTAGGCAGACAGACGCTTCAGTTATCTCCTACGGAATTATTGACAACAGATCAGCAGCGTTCTGCATATCAGTTACCGTTTGGTGTAGGTACTTCATATACTTTATACGACGGAAGATATGTAAAGCCGTATGTAGGTGTAAAACTTGGAACTGCGTTTACCCGTTATACAACTTATTATGGTGCAGGTGGCGTATTTGATGATGGATGGGGATTTTATGTATCTCCTGAAGTGGGACTGAAGATTTATCCTTGTCCTCATCGTCGTTTTGGTTTCCATGTAGCTGGCTATTATAATTACATGACCAACGATATGGCAACATTGACCGGTGATGTAACAGGACAAAGTAATGTCGGATTTCGACTTGGTTTAATATTCTGACGTATTTGATCAAGATTTTATTTAAATTTGCCCCTTTAATTCAAAATTTATATATAACTTCGGTTATCAACAGGGAATGGCGGTGGTGCTGTGAAGCACTGCCGTTATTTTTTGTAGAAAGTGGTATTGATAGTCTTGTGATAGTCAGTGGCAGATAGGTATAGCAGACTGTTGAAGTGATATTGGGGAGGTATTTATAATAAGAAAGCATCCGGTTATGTTCGTCATAATAAACATAACCGGATGCTTTCTTATATAAATCTTTCTTTTTAAAGCTTAGTTCTGTTGAGGTTCTGAACCTTTCGGAGTCATATCTCCTTCAATATAAAGGCGAACAACTTCTTGTTTGGCGTTAGTTCTCAAAGTGATTGATTTACGGAAATGGCCGGGGAATTTTCCTGCCCCATTGTAAGTTACTGTGATTTCTCCACTTTCACCCGCTTTGATCGGTTCTTTAGGATATTGAGGCACTGTACATCCGCAAGATGCTATAGCTTGATGAATTACCAGTGGTCCGTTTCCTGTATTGGTGAATTTGAATTTGCAAGTTACTTTAGGGTTGTTTTCGGAAAAAGCTCCGAAATTGTGAGTCGTCTGTTCGAATTTAATTTCGGCTGTACCTTGTGCTATTGTTACAAGTACTGCCACTACTAAAAATAATGTAGTAAGAATCGTTTTTTTCATTTTTCCGGATTTTTTAAAATCGCCCTAAAGATATTGACTTTCTTTGTATTTCGTGCTTATTTATTAGGTTTATTAACATTTGTTCTGCTCTGATAAGATGGATATGATGAAAATATCTGTCGGCATTCTTTGCATTTTGGGGATATTCCGACAATTTATAATCGCATTTTCCTCGGAATTCTCGATTAAAGAGAATGGGCAAAAAACGTCTCGATGAATTAAAAGAAACGTGAAGGTGTGTCAAAAAGCACACCTTCTTTTTTAGCACAAAGCCCCGACTTTCACAAGCTGGGGCTTTGTTATTACCTAAAGATTTTGTATCTTTAAGCATAAAGATTTACGGAATTATCCACTTTAATCTTGCAAGTCTCTATATCACAAAGATACGAAAATATGTGGGTAGTAGGGCATTGCGCCCTACTTTTTACTACAAATTCGCC
>NZ_DBMACV010000033.1:0-34636 GCF_057861905.1 Phocaeicola sp.
CTTATTGTTTCTTTGAAAACAAACCGGATGCATTGCAAGGATACTATATTGAGGACTCAAAACAACTGGCCTTATTCTAAACTTATCCCGAACTCAGGTCATAAGCAATAATCTTATTAATTCCTTGAGACAATCCCGACAGTTTAATTTTTATCGTATTGTCGCCATAGCTACTTAAATTCTTCTGCAGTACATACTCATTCAATATTGTTTCTGTAACATCAGAGTTGTCTACCGCAGTAACTTTTACATTACCATCAAGTTCTCCTGCATTATTATACACCCTAAAGCCAATACAGTTTACATTGTTTCCACCATCCGTAGTAGCAACTGTAGGATTAAAATGATCGATAGGACGTGCCGCACGTGTAGTAGCACTCGACAATGCAATTTCAATGATACCTTCGCCCGGTTTAAGCTGTTCAGTACCATTGTCACTTTCCACATAAACAATCTTTTCATTGGTACATGCCGTAAAAGCCATCATAGCAGCCCCCACAGCCATCATTAAAAATTTTGCTTTCATTCTCACTTATATTTAGGTTAAACATCTATCTTTCCGTCAGTCTATTTCTCCAGATTATGCACTGCATCCCAGCCGTCATCCAGTAAAACATAAATGTTTGTATTACCTGTACTCTCATCATATACATAGCGTAACACGGTTATTTTATTGCGCTCTATTTCTACAGAAACAGTTTCAAGATTGATCACAGGCTCCAGCATTTCCGGCTCATCATACAAATCTGCATCTACCGTACTACCGGACGAAGTGGCAGAAGGCGACAAAAACGTACTGCTTACAAACTCCGATGTCCGGTTTTTCCACTCCGTATAGGTTACTACTGTTTCCGGTTCCGAGTAATTCAACTCATAATCTACATTTCCGGTTACTCCACTGACCGTTTTCTTAGACCAACCTATTTCCGGAGGAAAATTTAATGCCTGAATAAGCAGCTTCCCTTTAATCCGCTTCAACTTCACTATATAACTGTAATTCACTTCATCATAGAGTAATTCATCGGCAGTCATATACACATCATATCCTTCTACATGTCCCTGATGCAAATCATAAGTGCCAAAGCGACCATCTGCAACAATACCATCTTCTCTGAGAATATTTCCCCATACCACCAATCCATAACGCCCGAACGGAAGATTTTCCGGCAAGTAGGCAGTAGCCATTGAAGCATCTCCTTCTACATCGTGTAAATGGCGAGTAAAAACAATCTCACCGGTTTCCAGATCATAGAGCGCATAAAACAACTTTTGGATATAACTCCGAAAGCTCATGCTTTCATCCTTACGAAAATCCAACCCGGTCTTTTCTTCGATAAAGTCAATATTGTCATAATTCTTGTCTTCAATATCAATCATCACTTGCAGAGGCGGACAAGGCAATATTTCATCACGGATACATGATGTTAACCCAATCATGTGTATCATCAGTACCCAGCAGACAAGATATAATCTATTCTTTTTCATAACTTCCACTTCTGTTAATGTTTATCATTCTACAATTTTCCGAAAAGCAGCTTCCCCCCGATAATCAATAAAATCAGGTTCTCCGGCAGCCCTGATACGTAATGATTCTTGCTCACAAGCTTTACGTATATGTTTGTAAAAACCAGAATCATTATTCATACGTGCATCAATCAGGGCACGTACATATTCGGCCAGACAACTGTTATCTTCTACACTATCCATAATTTCCTTTGCCTCAGTATTGCGGGCTACACTTAGTGCTACCACTGCAACATTTACGTCACGAAAATCTTTCAGCAGATGATAAGCCTCATTTAATTTACGCTGCCGTGCTTTCAAAAGTCCCAGATTATAACGTGCCTGTGGCAAATCCACTTCCTGCAATAATTCTATAGCCCGTTCATAATCTCCAGCATAAACATATCCTGCGGCAAGCGTATTAATCGCTTCCGGAGAATGACTATCAAGTCTCTCAAGTGTATTTCTTGCCTTTTCTTCCTCTCCGTCACGCAAATAGAGTACTGCCAGGTTGTTGGCAGCTACCTGCGACTGTGGAAAATATGTCATCAGTGTATGATAAATCTCTTTTTTCTTGCTATCTTCTTCCATTAACGAAGCAACGCGCAGTAATTCGTCTTCATTGAAAGCATCTGGACGCTTTGTATACATATCCAGCAGTTCTTTGTCGGTAGTAAAGCTTCGGAGTGTATAACTGTAGATATATTCCACTTTACGGTCTTTCTGAAGATATTTGTTCTTAATGTCATTCCAGCAAGGCAACTTACGGATGTAACGTTCTTGTACATCATCGTTTCCTTCCGTATAACGAGTCAATATTTGTTTTACCGCCAACGAATCCGGATTCCCGTCTGCTACCATCGCTTCGTATACAGGCCACCAGCCCTCGGGTTTGGACCCCACTTTTATAAGTTTCTGTATTTCCGGACGGATATTCAATGTTTCTATAACCCATTCTCTGGCCGATGCCGCACGATTTCGTGCCAGTCTGGTATTGAAGGCATATCCTCCGTCGGCCGAAGCCATCCCATTAATCAGAAAATCACGTAACTGTGCCAGTGTATCTGCAAAGAGCGGACGTAAAGTCTGCGTCATACTTTCCATCTCCTGCCGGTTGTTTCCCAACTCCATATTGATATCGTACCGGTTTATAAGGAACTGAAGGCGTGCCTCTCCTCGTCCCTCACGTATTTTCGGACGGATGACAAACTCCGGTTCTATCCAAACCAGATTCATTCCCTTCTTTACATCGACAAGCGATACCGGATTACTAATCTGAGCTATGTCTATCGTATCAATGCCCGTACATTCACCACAGCCATCCTTACTTATCACTGCACGTACATATCCGGTTTCCATGTCATCGGGAACAACAAAACTGCTCCGGTAAGGAATATCGATTCTTTTTGAAACATCGTCTATCTTCATTCGTGTATCATACCTATCTCGATATCCCTCAATCTTCTGTTTACGAGTTAGCTTCTTATCATAAATAGATGCATCAGCAACAACCGGTGCCAATTCCTCACGCACCTCACCGTTTATCAGTAATTGAGGTACAACAACCAGCCTGTTACGTTTCGACAAATAATGTTCCGGCAATTGGAAAACCATATCCAGATGCACACTCCCCAACGTATCCGGAACCAGTACAGAGGAATCAGGAAGTACAGACAGTCGGTTTTGGAGATGCCGACCAGAAGCACATCCAGCGAGCAAACTTACTAACACTATACCTGATAGTCCACTTAATAAACCACGTCGTTTCTTCATACTCCATTTCTTTTAAAAAACATAGATTAACGAAATAGCAGCTTTAGTTGGACCGAAATAGTTTTTCCGTTCGCTATTCCTGCATTTTTCACAATAAATACGCGGGCTCTTATCAAACCACAAATGAGCATATCCTATTCCTAACGCCATCTCCAGATTCCAATGAGGTGATAAAATCCAGTCATATCCGTAAGATACACCCGCACCTGCTAAATATCCATCATATCGTGTATCATTAAAGCCACCGAAATATTGCCCTCCATGCAAATGGAAACCGACAAAATGCCCCCTCAAACTTTTCACACAACCAATATTTTAATTCCGGTTGCGCCAGCCAAAAGCGCATTTTTTTGTCATCTTGAAATGTCCATGGGTTATAGGCTGCCTGAAAATCTATAGTCAGCTTATTACTAACAGCAATCTCCACTCCTGCATTGACAGTCGTTGTCAGCCAATACAATCCATTGGTTTTAAGAGCAATATCCTGGGCCGATAAACGAACAGTACCTAATATTACAGAAGCCGATACCAGTATATAAAACAAAACAGATTTAGACATACAGAATAAAGAAACTAAATACAATTACAACATTCAAATACTCTTCTCTATCTTATCACGCCATAAAGATATTTAAATATTTTCTACAAAGCAAATTATTTTGTAATAAAAAAATACAATATAAGAAAACGTATTCCAGAACAAAAAACTTCTTATTACTTGTACAAAAAAGTTTTAAACCTATAATATTCGTACGACTCCTGTTCCATAGTCCACCTACACCCTTTTAGCCCAATTCATCTCTATACGTGACTACACGTGGAATACCCCTTAATAATTCTACAATGGAAAACAAAAAAGATGATGCGTCACTGAAACGCATCATCTTTTAATAAATCATATTACATCTAATAAAACTAAATCTTACTTGAATAAATTATTTCTTGATGAAATACACCACCGTAGGCAGATGATCGCTATAGCCGTTCATCCATCGGCCCCCTGCCTGTGTACGCAGCGGATAACCTTTATATCTGCCATCCGACTGTATCAGGAAATCGCGCTTGAAAATCTCGTGACTGTAATAACTCAGTTTCTTATGGCGTTTGTTCAGGAAATTGCCTGTAAATACAATCTGGTCGAACAAATTCCATTTGCCTCTGTACTTCAGCGTACCGTCGCCTCCGGCAAGCGTATTCCACCACGGATTGTACAAATCCTTCTTCTCTACGTCCTTGGTTTCACGTTTTGCTCCCAGGGCTTCTGCCATACTCTTGTCCATCGGATCATCGTTCATGTCGCCCATGATAACGATCTTGATCTTCGAGTCCAGACGCTGCAAGGAATCCTTCAAGGCACGCACCTGCACGCCCGCACGTTCACGAGCCGGCGAAGCAGCACCTCTTGACGGCCAGTGGTTCACGATGAATGCTACACGCTCGCCTGCCAATTTGCCGTCGGCTACAAGGAAACCACGAGTCGGACGGTCAGTCGGCTGAGCCAGTACATATGGCACCAGCTTTGTAGCTGTCACCGTATACAGTTTCGGGTTATAGAAAAACGCACAATCCACACCCCGTTCGTCCGGTCCCTCATAATGGATAATTTCGTAACCACGATTTGCCAGGGCCGGCTGTTTCAGCAAGTCCTCCAGCACACGACGGTTTTCCACCTCTGCCATACCGATGACCGCTGCCCCTTCGGGCACCTTATCGGTTGCCAGCGAACCAAGTACCGTCGACATATTCTTCAACTTCGACTGATACTTCTCCTCGTTCCACTTGTTCTTTCCGTCGGGCAAATATTCGTAATCCTTTTTACCCTCATCGTGGGTCGTATCAAACAAATTCTCCAGATTGTAAAAGGCAACTCCGTAAAGCGTACCTTTCTTGTCCTGAGCGTAGCCTGATACAACCAGGCACGCCCATATTACTGTCAACAGATATTTCTTCATACGCCTATTCTCCTATTACCACGCCCAGTCGTTCAGGTTGTAAGCAGCCTCTACTTCGTTTTCAATCACGTCGGGCAGGTTACAGAAGAAATCGATACCCGTTTCCTCTTCCAGCTTGTCTACAGAAACCACATATTCTTTCAGTTCGTCAGACGAAGGAGTTCTGTTCAATCCTTCCTTGTGAGGAACCAGGAAAGCAATGGCATGGAAGACATCGTCTTTCTGGCTCAGGATAGCCATGAAATAATATTCCGGACAAGCCAGTCCGTGGATGGTGAATCCGTTGGCATCGGTTGTAGGCGTACCACCCGATACGGCTGTACCCTTGAAGTTCTTCAGTAGTTTGTTCAGTGTACCACCTTTCGTCACATACACCTTGTCGTACGTACCGGTTGTAGTAGAACGTCCCCATGTCTGTACACGAGCCTCCAGTTTAGCCCAGAAACCACCGTTGAAGTCGTTCAACTGCGGTGACATGTTGCTGTAGTAGAAAGTCTGTTCGTTTGCCTCCTTCAGATACACACGGTCTTCCGAAGCACACAAGTGTCCTTTGTCGAAACCGTCGCTCTTATGGTCACTTTCCTGAGTCTGCATTTCTGCCGGAAGTTTCGGGTCTACTGCCCAGGCATCTGTACGCTTCACTGCATCGGCCGAAGTTATTGTATCGAACGTAAAGGCTACCCAGTTGGCATGACGCTTGCTATTATCCCATTCCAGCGCATAGTTCAGAATCTGTACTCCGTCCATGGTTACATAATGATCGGCGTATACATTCTGGTCATTCAGATGAGGAATTTCGTATCCGGTTACCGAAACATTCTCATAACCCACGTTCGCATTGACATTATCATTCGGACGCTCTTCTGTCTGGTCGGTAACTACATATTCAATCGTTACATTGTTGCCACTGATATCGGTTACACGGAATTTCACAAAGCGGTAAACCGAAGACGCAGTATAGCGAGCCCAGTAAGCCGCACCAGCCGTAACGGTAGCATCCGACTGCCATTCTACGTTTGCAGGCACAGTGGTCATCTCATCCAGACGTGCAGCCGCTACCTGTGTAAAGCTGTAAGCACTGCCCGAAAATTTCTTGTCCTGAATATAGAGAGGAGAATCGAATCCTTCCGGCTGGAATACAGAAAAGCCTAATGAAGCATTTTCGTATCCTTTCAGGACAAGCGTAGAGGCTCCTTCCTGAACCGTTTGTACATAACCATTGGGGATGGTATTCTGGTCATCGCAGCCGACATTGAACAAAGCCAGTGCCAGCCCTAAAATAAATAAATGTTTTTTCATAACTAAACCTGTTAAGATATCGTGAGTAAAGAGAAAAATATCCGCCGGTTCTTCTCCTCGTCAGAAAAAGAACCAGCGGATATACATTATAATATTATTCAGCTTCGTTTACCAAAGCATTCTTGATTTCCCAAGTCGGAGCAGCACTGTCTGTACTCTTGTAAACAAATGCAATGCGGATAACCTGACCTATGTACGCGCTCAAGCTATAAGGACCTACTTTGTAGAAGTCCCAGCTCTGTCCGTCGGACCACTGTGTTTCGTCGATTTCCACGTCGTCCCATGTAGCAGATTCCACATCGTCTACATAGTCGGTAGAAACCTTAATCATCATGAATTCCGAAAGCGGATTGTTGTTCAGGAACTTGTGAGCTTCTTCGAACGACAACTGCGGCGATACAGCTTCCGACAAGTCGATAGCCGGAGTCAGCAGCCAGCTTTCGGTCGGATAGTTGGTATTGTTCATAAATGCCGAAGCCTTCCATCCGTAGCTTGCGTCACTCTTCCATACATAGCTTACACCTGTCAGTGCGATATCCTGTACAGTGAATCCACCGTCACTGCCACCAGTCAGTGCTTCATCCAGATAAACACCAGCCTGTGCGGTATACGTACCGTCGGCAGCCTTTTCGAAGATAGTAGTACGTGTAGAGTAGTTAGTAGACGCAGCCCATGTACCGTTCAGTGTATATTCCTCAACAATCGGGTTGCTGTCGGCTGTTTTCTTGTAAACCACTGCTACCTGTTCGCCCTTCACGGCATACGGGAATTTCTGTGCCAGATAAACCGGGAAGATAACCGACGGTTTAGAAACGTAGTCCGTACCGATTTCAGCGTAGAACTTCGGATCGGCAACCAATACATTTACATCTTCTTTATTATATTCAACCCATGCGCCGTCGCTGTATACATACAGTGCAGAAGAGTTAGCATAAGCACCCGAAGCACGTGTCATGCGCATCATAGCCGCAGCCACTTCGTTTTCAGGAACTTCCTTAAACAGACATACATCCCAATAGCTCTTTTCCTTCACCGAAGAATTTTTCAGTTCCACAGTCGGAGCGCACTGGTCTGTACTCTTATAACCGTATGCAATCACGATTTTCTGTCCCTTAAACTGGCTCAGGTCGATAGACTGATTGGTAAAAGTCCACGAGCTACCCACCTTCGATGCATCGTAAGTCAGGTCTGTCCAGGTAGCACCTGCCACATCACCCGTATAATTAGAAGAAACTCTTACGGTAAAGAAATCGGTAGCCTTGTTACCATTCAGGAAGTTGATAGCCAGGTTGAAACTCAGCACCGGAGCAGTAGCCTTCGAAAGGTCGATTTCCGAAGAAACCACATAACTTTCAGAAGCCAGATTCTTATTGTTTACGAAAGCAGAGCCTTTATAGTAACCGTATGAATCGATTTTCCAAACATATGTAGAACCTTCCGGCAGTTTTACATCCTTGATGGTGAACTTGTCGCTCTCCTTGTTCATCGGGTCGGAGAAATAAGTATAGCTTGATTCCGGATAAGCTCCGTAACTGTATTTATCGTTGACATACGTCAGTTTTACAGTCTTGTTCTTTTCTACATTCACCAGTGCAAAGGTACCGTCTCCGTTGCTGTTCACGGTCCATTCACCACCTTCGGTAGGAAGTGAAGAAGAAACGTTGAAACTGTTGTATGTACCGCTCAGGTAAATATACTTCGACCAGCCGTTCAGCAAGGTAAATCCATTGTCGCTCTTACCCAGTGTAACCACCTGTTCCGCACCGTCGGCATTGGCAATCACACCATTCTCGCCCACCGTAATAGGCGACGGGTTCATATAACCATAGTTATAACTTTCCTTGTCCAGTTTTCCGAACGGATAATAGTTACCGTCGTCAGCCTTGGCAGCAATCACATAGTTACCAGCCTCGCCGTCGAACGAAGTCACCTTCTGGTACACCATCGGAACGACAGAACCACCGCCAGCACTCGGCTCAAATTCAGAATATGCATAGTTTACCACCATCATATCTCCCTCGGCAGGATTGCTTACGGCACCCGACAACACTTCAGGAAGTTTCTTCAGGGTAGACGGAGAAAGATAAGTAGCCGAAGCCGTTTCACCCCATACATTGCGGTAATCGGTATTCGAAAGCGTATATTCCTTCAGGTTCTTGAAGTCGGCCAGATAAGTAGACGGTTCCTTATACATGTTGTACGAAACCGAGAAACGAGATCCGGCATCAGCCTGCGGATATTTTTCAGTAATGAAAGCCGGCAGGAACCATTCAGCTTCAGTCTTGCTGGCAAAATATCTGTTTTTTCCGATAGCCTCGAGCGCTGCTACATACGTACCGTTTTCGGGGTCTTTCGACAAAGCGATTTCCTTGTTGGTTGCATTATTGGCAATGGTTGCATAATCTGCTGCCGCCAATTTGATAGCGACTCCCTTCTTTACATCCGAAATCTGAGAGTCGAGGTTAAACTGGTCATTATAATCATCACATGCAGTCAGCGAAGCCAGCAATGCGGTTGATATAAATAATATTTTTTTCATAAATTCTATTCTATTAAACAGGTGATTAGAAGTTTACTTTCAATCTCACACTATACGTACGTCCGAAAGCATAGTAACAGTAAATCGTCTGGTCCGAAACCTCTCCCGATTTAGGATTGAATGCTTTAGAAATGTACTGGTAGTCAAGCAGGTTGTTCACGTTTCCAGACAGAGTAGCATCCAGCTTACCCAGTTTGAAACGATAAGAAGCATTCATATCAATCTGACTTGCAGCAGGTATCTTCCATGGGTCGGCGATGCTGATTTCCTTACCCAGTTTCAGGTCGCTTCCGCTGAAAGAATAGTAAGCATAGTTACGTCCGTAGTAAGTCCAGTCGGCACCCACACGGATAGACTTGTTGATCTTGAAGGTAGCACCCAGAGCAGCAGTAGTCTGAGCAGAACCACCTACACGTACACCCTTCAGGTTGATGGAAGCCGATACATGGTCGGGAGCACCGATGCCACTTGCCTGAGTACCGTCTTCTCTCAGCGGCATACCCTTGTCGTCGTAAGCATAACCGGTAGCGTTGCTGTCCCATTTCCAGTCACCCAAAGAGAACATACCGGTAATGTCCAGCCATCTCAGCGGAGTAATCTTCACATCCAGTTCCACACCCTTGTGCAGTGCGTTTACACCGGTCATGTTCATGTAGTATTCCGTACGTTCCTGATTGTCGAGCTGACCAGACTTTGTCATCGCCTTGTCCAGCCATTTGGTCCAGTAAGCATTCACGTTGGCAGTCAGCCAGCTGTTGCGGAAACCGTAACCCAGCTCGAACGACAACACCTTCTCGTTCTTGGCATCCTTGTTGATGGCGTGGCTTGCATTAGCCTGCATGAACGCACCGTAAGAGAACTTCGGCGCACGGCTGATGTAACCCAAGTTGAAGAATACGTTATGATTGTCGGTGATATTGTAGTTGGCACCACCTTTTGCAGTAAATCCGATGAAGCTGACATTATCCGATTTGGCATGAGCCTTGTCGTAGAACAGACGGTCGTAACGCCAGTAAGTAGTGTTCGACAATGAACCTGCCAGGAAAGCCGACAGCTTGTCTTTGTTGAACTCGCCCTGGAAGAAAGCACCTTCCTGCAGCACATGTCCGTCGTAGTCACGGTAAACCACGTCGCCTACACCCAGCTTTTCATACTTCCACATCGGGTCGGCAGCAGCGATATTGTTTTCAGCCAGCACATCGCCACGGGTAGAGTCCATGAAGTACTGACCACCGTACAAGTCTGAAATTTCGTTGGTGTGTGTACCCTTGTAGTAACGGAAATCCACACCTCCGTAGAAGTCGATATACTTGCCGAACTTGGTAGTATAAGTCGACAGCAAACCATACCAGTTGTGATAGTTCTTCGACAAGCTCATGGCAAGCATAGAACCGTATTCACTCTGCGCATTGATGTCTTCGATAGCTCCATAGTCGAACGTACCGTCCGGTTTACGGAATTTAGTCTGAAGCACGCCATAGTTGGCACCCTTCCAGTCCTGATAAGAATAGCCATAATATTCATTACCCTGTCCGGAGTAACCGTAACCACGACCGATAGAAACATAAGCAACCGTACTCAACGATGACTTTTCGTCAATCTGCCACTGATGGTTCAAGCTGATCTGCGGCTTGTGGTACGAGTTATATTCGCTGGTGCGGCGACGTCCTTCGTTATCGAAACCATAAGTAGAATTGTATTTGTAATTCTTCACGCCATACACCTCTTCAGTCATCTTCCAGTCGGCGATTGTCAAGGCACCATTACGCTGATAGTGCGTCTGCGGAGCACCGAAAACAGTCAACGACAACTGATGAGCATCATTCAGACGCTTTGAAATATTCAAGAAGTAATTGTATCCTTCGAAGTCGCTACCCTGTACATATCCGTCACCCCAGGTCTTGGCACCCAGCAACGTCATGGCCCATCCCGACTTGGAAAGACCGGTAGACACGCTGAACAGGATTTTGTTCATACCGTCGTTACCCAGCGAATATGCTACTGTACCGCCTTTCTTGCTTTCCAGACTCTGAGTGATGATATTAATCGTACCACCCACAGAAGGAGCAGAAACCTTAGAAGCACCCAGTCCGCGCTGTGTCTGCATCGTACGAGTCACATCGGTCAGTCCGGCCCAGTTTGACCAGTAAACTCCACCCCATTCCATATCGTTCATCGGCACACCGTTCACCATCACGGCGATATTCTCATTACCGAATCCACGCATATAGATTTCAGAGTCACCATATCCACCACCGTCTTTGTTGGCATGTACACCCGGAGTAGATTTCAGGATTTCAGGAAATTCCTGTGTACCCAGCTTTTCTTCGATGAAATCCATGGCTACACTCGATACGGCAACCGGTGTCTTACGGGCTACTGCGATAGACGAAGTAATCACCACATCATTCAGCACATGTGCGTCCGACTCCATAGAAACTGTACCAAGATCAACAACACCCTTCTTGGTTATTTTCATGGTTTTGGTCTTGTATCCCAAATACTTGAATTCGATGGTTACTCCCGACTTCTGTATTTTCAACGAGAACACTCCGTCGATGTCCGTTACAGAACCTTCAGTTGAACCTTGCACGGAAACCGTTGCCCCGATAAGAGGCTCATTATTTTCCGCATCTACAATCTTGCCTTTCAATGTAGCCTGAGCTACAGCAGTGACTGTACTAAATATGACAAGCACCGCAAACAATAGAAAATGCTTCAATTGATTTTTCATACGTTTTCTCAAATTGTTTTTGTGTTATTAATAAATCAAACACAAATATAGCAAAAAAATTTAAAAAATCAGGAGCAAAAGTCAAATTTATCAGGACATTAACTCGATTATGTTAATTAATTTATTATTAAAAATGCAAATAATATGCAATACAAGCCAGCCTACGGATTTTACGCCGACACTATCACACCGAAAGCAAAATTATCCTTTACATTTTCCTCACAAAAACAGAAAATCACATAACATTTTATCAGGAACGCAAAAATTTAACAGAAATGAAACATCCCTGCACGTAGTTGCGATTTAAGCAAGTTCGCACCGGCAGCAGGTCGGAAAAAAGGGAGCCAAACAGCAGGCGGGACACCGACGGCACCACGGATGTCACCACTTACTACTCTGTTTCACAGGCAATTATCACCCAAAGCGGGACACGGGTGTCACCACCAACGGCACCACTCTTTCCTTTTATATATAAATAAACAAAGATATAATCAAAGAAGAGTTTCGGCCGAAACTCCAGGGAGGGCATTGAAAGCAGAAAGGCATTAACTTTTTTTAAGCCTGCGAAAATTCCGGACTTTTCCACAAGACCTTCAGCAGAATTTGTACAAAAGATTTTAGTTTTTGTACAAAAACCGGTAAATCGCCCCGTCATCACCCGGAAAGCCCTCCCCCGATTTCCGCCACAAGCCGTCCGAAACCCGAAAGAAAGCCGTCCAAACACGAGGAAAAACGCCCGTTTTTTAGTATCTTTGCAAAGATAAGAACTTAACCCAACCAACGAATCATGGCGAAAGAAAAAACCGTATATGTTTGCACCAACTGCGGACAGGAATCGCCCAAATGGGCAGGCAAGTGCCCGTCGTGCGGGCAGTGGAACACATTTGTGGAAGAGGTGGTGCGCAAGGAAGTGCCCGTAGCCAAGCATGTGGCGCACGGCATCGAGTCGGTACGCTCGAAACCGCAGCGGCTGCACGAAATCACCTCGGGAGAGGAAGAGCGCATCGACATGGGCGACGACGAGCTGAACCGCGTACTGGGCGGCGGACTGGTAGAGGGTTCGCTCACGCTGATAGGCGGGGAACCGGGCATCGGAAAGTCGACACTGGTGCTGCAGACGGTACTCCGGCTCACGGACAAGAAGGTGCTGTACATTTCGGGCGAAGAGAGTGCACGGCAGTTGAAGCTGCGTGCCGACCGCATCCCCCACCCCGAGGCAAGCAACCTGCTCATTGCGTGCGAAACGTCGCTGGAGCAGATTTTCACGAACATCAAGAACACGGCTCCCGACCTGGTGGTCATCGACTCCATACAGACCATTTCGACGGAGAACATCGACTCGTCGCCGGGCAGCATCGTACAGGTGCGCGAGTGTTCGGCTTCCATCCTGAAATTTGCCAAGGAAACGGGTACGCCGGTCATCCTCATCGGGCACATCAACAAGGAGGGCAGCATCGCCGGACCGAAGGTGCTGGAGCATATCGTCGATACGGTGCTTCAGTTCGAGGGCGACCAGCACTACATGTACCGCATCCTGCGGAGCATCAAGAACCGTTTCGGAAGTACGGCGGAACTGGGTATCTACGAGATGCGTCAGGACGGGCTGCGGCAGGTGAGCAACCCTTCGGAACTGCTGCTGACGCAAGACCATGAGGGCATGAGCGGCATTGCCATCGCCTGTGCGGTAGAGGGTATTCGTCCGTTCCTCATCGAGGTGCAGGCGCTGGTGAGCACGGCGGCATACGGTATGCCCCAGCGTTCGGCTACGGGATTCGACCTGCGCCGCATGAACATGCTGCTGGCGGTGCTGGAGAAGCGTGTGGGATTCAAGCTGGCACAGAAGGATGTCTTCCTGAACATCGCGGGGGGACTGAAGGTGAACGATCCGGCTATCGACCTGGCGGTAATCAGTGCCATCCTGTCGAGCAACATGGACACGGAGATTGAAGCGGGCGTGTGCATGGCAGGCGAAGTGGGCCTGAGCGGCGAAATCCGTCCCGTAAACCGCATCGAGCAGCGCATCAGCGAGGCGGAGAAGCTGGGCTTCACACGGATGCTCGTCCCCAAGCATAACCTGCAGGGACTGGACCGCAAGAAGATCAAGATCGAGCTGGTACCCGTGCGCAAGGTGGAAGAGGCTTTCCGGCAGTTGTTCGGGTAAAAGAGTGCTAACAAGATAATTTATGGCAAAGAAATTCAACATACGAAACAGTACGGCAGAATTTCTCATTTTCCAACTTGAAGGAAAAGAGAACGGTATACAAGTGCTCTATAAAGACGAAACAATCTGGGCTACGCAAAAAGCAATAGCCGAGCTGTTCGACATAGGAGTGCCAGCCATCAGCAAGCATCTGAAAAATATATTCGAAGACGGTGAGCTGAATGAAAATTCAGTTATTTCCAAAATGGAAACAACTGCCTCCGACGGGAAAATGTACAACACCCGGTTTTATAATCTTGATGCCATTATTTCCGTTCTTTGACCGCTTCAATACAGACAGCTTATTATCATTTAAACCTGACTCTGATTCATAGTAAACAAAAACAACCATTTATGATACAAGAATACCAGTTAAGAGTTCTGCCCGAGCAGGCAGCCAGCGAACAGCATATCAAACAATACGTGAGCCGCGAGAAGGGGCTCGACATTCGTACCATCCACGCCGTACGGGTGCTGAAGCGAAGCATCGATGCCCGCCAGCGGACGATTTACGTGAACCTGAAGGTGCAGGTGTTTATCAACGAAACGCCTACCGAGGAGGAGTTCGTGCGGACGGAATACCGCAACGTGGAGGGTAAGCCTCAGGTGATTGTGGTGGGTGCCGGACCGGGCGGTCTGTTTGCTGCCCTGCGCCTGATAGAGCTGGGACTGCGTCCGGTAGTGGTGGAGCGCGGAAAGAACGTGCGCGACCGCAAGACGGATCTTGCCCGCATCAGCCGTGAGCACAAAGTGGACCCGGAATCGAACTACAGCTTCGGCGAGGGAGGTGCGGGAGCTTACTCCGACGGCAAGCTGTACACGCGCAGCAAGAAGCGTGGCAGCGTGGACAAGATTCTGAACGTGTTCTGCCAGCACGGGGCAAGCACTTCCATCCTGATAGACGCGCATCCGCACATCGGAACCGACAAGTTGCCGAGGGTGATCGAGAACATGCGAAACACCATCATCGCCTGCGGTGGAGAGGTACACTTCCAGACACGCATGGACGCCCTGCTCATCAAGGACAACAAGGTGGCAGGCATTGAAACGAATACGGGAAAGACCTTCCACGGTCCGGTGATTCTGGCTACGGGACATTCGGCACGCGACGTATACCGCTGGCTGTATGCCAACGGAGTGACCATCGAACCCAAGGGTATCGCCGTGGGGGTACGTCTGGAGCATCCGTCGATGCTGATCGACCAGATTCAGTATCACAACAAGAACGGACGAGGAAAGTATCTGCCGGCAGCGGAATACAGCTTCGTACAGCAGGTAGACGGTCGCGGGGTGTACAGCTTCTGCATGTGTCCGGGAGGATTTGTGGTGCCGGCAGCCAGCGGACCTCACCAGTTGGTGGTGAACGGCATGAGTCCCAGCAACCGTGGCACGAAGTGGAGCAACTCTGGTATGGTAGTGGAATTGCGTCCCGAAGACCTGCTCCTGCCCGACTTGCAGCTTCAGGCGTGCGAAACCATTCAGGGTTCGGCAGAGGCACAGACCGAGGAACTGATTGCCCGTTCGGGAAAACTGCCGGAAGGAAGCGTGCATACGCTGGCTGTGATGCACTTTCAGGAGAAGCTGGAACAACTCTGCTGGCAGCAGGGTAACATGCAACAGACGGCTCCTGCGCAGCGCATGGCGGACTTCATCAACCGGAAGGTGAGCTACGACCTGCCCGACACGTCGTACAGTCCGGGACTGGTTTCTTCGCCGCTTCATTTCTGGATGCCGAAATTCATCAGCAGTCGTCTGAGCCGCGGCTTCCAGTTGTTCGGCAAGAGCTCGCACGGCTTCCTGACCAACGAGGCGGTGATGATTGCCGTGGAAACACGTACCTCGGCACCTATCCGCATCGTGCGCGACAATGAAACCTTGCAGCACGTCACCGTAGAAGGATTGTTCCCCTGCGGAGAGGGTGCGGGCTATGCAGGCGGTATCGTGTCGGCAGGTATCGACGGCGAACGGTGTGCCGATGCCGTGGCGGCGTACTTGCAGCGAGGATAAGGGAACAAGGTAGATAAGCTAAGAAATAAACACAGATATGGCAACCAGCATACAGCAAAATATCCATACGTTTCTCGACGATATCCGCAGGATTATCGATGCAGCCCGCACGAATGCGGTACGCAGCGTGGATTTTTGCCGAGTACAGATGTACTGGCAGATGGGACAACGCATTCTCGAAGAAGAACAGCAGGGTAAAGACCGTGCCGATTATGGCAGCTACCTTATCAAAAACTTAGCAAAGCAGTTGCAACCGGAATATGGAAGCGGCTTTTCTGTACGCCAGCTCGAACGTTGCAGACAATTTTACAGACTTTATCCAATTGCGTCCGCACTGCGGTCGCAATTGAACTGGACACAATATAAAATGTTGATTACCATTTCTGACCCCAATAAACGGGAATATTATGAGCTGGAAACAGTAAACAACTGTTGGACCGCCCGTGAAATGGAACGGCAAATCAACTCGCAACTCTACGAACGCCTGTTGCTGAGTAATGACAAGGAAGCTGTTCTTGCGGTAGCCCGAAAAGAACGTATTCCACAGTCGCCGTTGGAAATTATCAAAGATCCCATGTATCTAGAATTTTTAGGGTTGGAGCGCAAACCGGCTTATTATGAAAAAGATCTGGAATCAGCCATCATTACCCATTTGCAACACTTCCTGCTCGAACTGGGGCAAGGCTTTACTTTCGTAGCACGCCAAAAACGCATCCTATTGGAGGACGATGAATTTTTTGCCGATCTGGTGTTTTACAACCGCCTGTTGAGATGTTTTGTAGTAGTGGAACTGAAGACCGGCAAACTGACGCATCAGGATTTGGGACAACTACAGATGTATGTCAACTATTACGACCGTATAGAGAAGCTGCCGGAAGAAAATTCGACCATCGGCATCTTGCTTTGTACCAGCAAGAACGACACGGCTGTACGCATGGCTCTCCCCAAAGACAACAAGACCATATTAGCCAGCGAATACCAGCTTTATCTGCCCACACAGGCACAGCTGATTGACGAAGTGAAAAGTGTATGGAAGATGATAAACAAACCAAGCAATTCAACAGAGGAAGAAAAGGAGGAGAAAGCATGAGCAAATTGCAGAAACTAATACAGAAACCTTGCCCAGAAAAAGACAATCTGACGGACTGGAACAATTCCTCCGACATGAATCAATGAACCTGTGTGAAAAACATAACCTATAACCAAGATGCAACATATCCCTGAAATAGCAATCGTAGAACAGAATACGCTGACGGCACTGGGCTTGCAGACCATTCTGGAAGAACTTATCCCCGTAGCGACCATCCGCAGATTTCCGTCGTTCGCCAGACTGATAGACGATACGCCGGACATGTACAGCCATTATTTTGTTTCGGCACAGACGTACTTCGAGCATACGTCGTTTTTCCTGGAACGACGTCCGAAGACCATCGTGCTGGCAGCGGGCGAACAGCCTCTGCTGAACGGTGTCCCTACCCTGAATGTCTGTCTGCCGCAGGACAAGCTGGTGGCTTCCATCATGCAGATGCGAAAACAAGGACACGAAGCGACACATCATCCGGTATCTCCGCAAGAAATGCAGCAGAGCCATGATCTGTCGCCTCGTGAAATAGAGGTACTGGTACTCATTACCAAGGGGCTTATCAACAAGGAAATAGCCGACAAGCTGAACATCAGCCTGACGACGGTTATCTCGCACCGCAAGAACATTACCGAGAAGCTCGGCATCAAGTCCGTTTCGGGGCTTGCCATCTATGCCGTGATGCACGGGTATGTGGAAGCTGACCGGATATGATACGACCGGTGAGGGTTAGCTCAAGCAATATTAATCGTGTCTATCGCGTTAATACAAGGGTATATAGGTTATAAATTCCTTCGCTGGCGTGGTATTTCATTTGTAAGAAATAATCACCCCCCAAGAACGACGGGAATAAAAATAAGCAGAAGAACAACAAGCCCGTCCGAAACCAAGCGGAAAGTATTCAAGACTATTGAATACATAATATACAAGAAAAGCCCGTCGGTGATTCAGAGTCATTCACTTCATCACCGACGGGCTTGTTTATAGCTTATGTTTTCCCATCTTATTTCTCAGCCGGAGCAGCCGCTTCTTTTGCCTGCTTCAGCTTCTGTTCGATAGGATCCTTGTACTGAGTCTGGAGTTTCACCAGTTCAGCTTTCAGGTCTTCTGTAATCTTTTCATAACCCGGCTGACCGTAGATATTGTGCATTTCGGTCGGGTCTTCCTTCAAATCGTACAATTCCCATTCGTCGATGTCGTTGTAGAAATGAATGAGCTTGTAGCGGTCGGTACGTACGCCGTAATGACGTTTTACCATGTGTTCTGCCGGGAACTCATAGAAGTGATAATACAGCGACTTACGCCAGTCGGCAGGCTTTTCACCCTTCAGCAGCGGAACCAGCGATACACCCTGAATATCTTCGGGAATAGGTGCTCCGGCAAGTTCGAGGAAGGTCGGGGCATAGTCGATGTTCTGTACCATCTGAGGAATTTCACCCTTCGCCTTGAAGTCTTTCGGCAGATGCATGATCAGCGGAGTGTGCATGGATTCCTCGTACATGAAACGCTTGTCGAACCAGCCATGTTCGCCCATGTAGAATCCCTGATCGGAGGTATAGACTACCAGCGTATTGTCGAGCATGCCCTTTTCTTTCAGGTAGTCGAGTACACGACCCACATTTTCGTCGAGCGACTTCACCACCTTGGCATAGTCGCGCATGTAGCGCTGGTACTTCCATTCGGCCAGTTCCTTACCCTGCGGATTCTTCTTGTAGAAGTCGTCGATAATCGGCTGGTAGAAGTCATCGTACACCTTACGGTCTTCCGGACTCAGGCGACCGATGTAGCTTTCGTATCTTTCCTTCAGCGGAGAAGTCTTGTCGGCACGATTCATCTTGTTGTCGTAAATCAGGTCCATGTTCTTCCAGATACTCATTTCCTGAGCAGCGGCAGCGGGACGACCTTCGTAGTCATCGTAGAAATTGTCGGGCAACGGGAAGGTCTTGTCCTCGAACAGCGGCAAGTCTTCCAATGCAGGCAGCCAGTTGCGGTGGATAGCCTTGTGATGGATAAACAGGCAGAACGGCTTGTTCTTGTCGCGCTGGTTCTCCATCCAGTCGATACTCATATCCGTAATCAGGTTGGTGACGTACCCCTCCTTGCGGACGGTATCGTTGTCCATCGTGATGAAGTCCGGATTATAATAATCACCCTGTTCGGGCAGAATTTCCCAATGGTCGAATCCGGTAGGCAGACTCACCAGATGCCATTTTCCGATGATAGCCGTCTGGTAACCAGCCTGCTGCAACAGCTTCGGCATCGTCTGCTGAGAACCGTCGAACACACACGTAGTATTGTCGGTAAATCCGTTGGCATGGCTGTGCTTGCCGGTAAGCATACACGCACGGCTCGGTCCGCTCAGCGAGTTAGCCACAAAACTGTTGGTAAAGATTACGCCATCGTTGGCGATACGGTCCAGATTCGGAGTTTCCACAAAGCGACTTCCATAGCAGCTCATCATCTGCGCCGTATGGTCGTCGGTCATGATATACACAATGTTGTACTGCTTGGGAGCCTGTTTCTCACTGCCGCACGAAGCCAGTGAAGCCAGAGCCGCCATACCCGTCAGCGGGTAAAGGAATGAAGATGTTTTCATAAAATGAAATAAAGTAAGTAAAAGTTTATACAGCTTGTTACAAAGATACCTGCTTCGGAGAGAATACCCAAAGCTATCAAGCGAAAAAGTCCGAGGAAGCATGGAAATGTTTTTTCCCCGGACTTTACCTTTTATGCAAATTCTAATTCAAGCGCGGGTTTTATTATCCCCCTGCTTGTTTTCAGATAATTTCTGCCGGTATTATTTTCCCTTTTCCGAGAAGCATGTATCGGAATCGGGAAATTACCAGCCCGGATTCTGTTCCCACATACCGCCGGTCAGACCACCGACCATTTCCTGACGGATAGGCAACAGGTAATCGCGTTTCAAGTTGAACTGCCAGCCATTCGGATAGTTGGTATTGTTGAACGATACGATATAACCATCCTTCAGCCAGATATTCGAACCTACGGTCATGATACCGTCGAAATGTTCGCCCAGCGTACTGCCTGTATACAAAGCACCGGTAGGAGTCTTTCCAACGATCAGTTCATCGGCAGCAGCCCAGCGCAAGATATCCGTCAGACGGCAGTTTTCGAGGGCTTTCTCCACACGACGTTCGCGGCGTACAGCCTGAATGTACTTATCGAGGTTATGGAACGGATAATCGGCATCGGTATTATACTCGCGGTCGAAATCTACACCCGGCATGTTCACACGGTCGCGCAGCGGCTGCAAGGCTTTCTGAATTTCACTGGCATTGCCTGCACCGTCGAGTTCGGCCAGTGCTTCCGCATAGTTCAGCAGAATATCGGCGTAACGTACCTGGATAGCCGGAGCCTGACTACGGTTGGCTGTGGTATAGGCAGCCGTATTCGAGGTGTTGAACTCTTCGTATTTCAAAATAGAATAACCGGTCGTATTCTGGTGATAGTTGGTTGCATCCAGCGGCGGCCATGTATAAACCGTACCGTCACTCTGAATCTGCTGTCCCGGCATGAAGACTGTCTGCGACAGACGCGGGTCACGCAGTTCGGGACTCAGCTCGGCTCCGTACGTACGTTTGGCTTCCAGCTTGGCAGTACCGGTAAACGGTTTGCCGTCAATCGTCAGATAATCGTCCACCAGCGAAGCAGACACGCCAATCTGTCCACCTCCCTCACAAGCATAGTATGTAACGTTGTGACCGATGCCGGCAGAAGCATTGTATTCCTTCCACCACAGTACCTCCTGATTGTCGCTCAGGTCGGTATCGATAAACATGTCGCGGTAGTCGGTCAGCGGGTTACCCGTTTTATGGATACTCCATACATTACGGTCGATCACCTCTTTGGCAGCCGTTACCGCCTGATTCAGCCAGTCCTTGATTTTCTCATCAGGATTGGTCAGTGTCTTGTCATAGAACGGATCGTTCTCTGCACGGTGATATTTTTCCCATGTAGCAGCAAACAGCGCCACTTCACTCTTCAGAGCACGGGCTACATCGCGGTGTACACGACGGGTAGCATTATTGTCCTGCTCGCTCAGGTTCGTGATGGCATCCTGCAGATCCTTCAAGATATAATCGGCAATCTCGGTACGTGTATTACGCGGACGCTTCATCAGTTCGGCATCCGGGTCCAACTGGTCTTCTACCCAGGTCACACCACCGTAATTCACCAGCAGGTGATAGTAGTAAGCCGCACGGAAGTAATACGCCTCGCCCAGACACTGCTTGTAGTCGGTTCCCTTCTCCTCGCAATTCTGGATATTCTGAAGCAGGAAGTTCACGTTACGTATCGCCTTGTAATCACTCAACTCGGCAGCGTTGCTAAGCGAAGTCTCACCCGCCAAACGCGTATCGATTGCATTCGGATACAAGTTATCACTGTTGGCATCGCCGAAAGCAATACCGTTGGTACTACTGCTGGACTGCGTCTTGATAGCCGAATTGTTGACCGTACCTCCACCCATCACAGGCACGCTGCCCTGATAGAACATATTCAGGTACATGTTGATTTCACTGGTTGTAGTGAAAGCACCTACCGTAGACATCTCTCCCTGAGGTTCCTGATTCATGTCGAAGCAAGAAGTTGTTCCCAGGCATAAAACTGAAGCAATCAGTAAATGTATATTTTTCATAATCGTTTTCCCGTTTTTACATATTTAAAATGACACCGACAGAGAATACTCTCGTCATCGGATAGTTCTTACCAGCCTGCTCAAGCGCATTACCGTAACTGTTCTGAGTAAACAGACCTTCCGGATCGAAGATGCTGCTCAGCTTGGTAAAGGTCAGCAAGTTTTCGCCCGAGAAGAATACCTGAGCCTTGGTGAGGTGAATCTTTTCGATCCATGCCTTCGGCAGGTCGTAGCTGATGGTCATGTTCTTCAGACGGCAATAAGCGGCACTCTGCATGTAACGGTCGGACTTCTGAGAAGTCTTGGCACGGAACTTGCCGACAGCCTGATTACCGGCCGTGTACGGATTCGGATAGTAAGCATCCGGATTTTCCGGTGTCCAGTAGTCGAGGTGTTCCTTGAAGACAGTGACCTGTGCGTATGCACCCGAACCCCAGAAGTAAGATGTATTCATGGCAGGACACCAGTCGCGCTTGCCTACGCCCTGGAACATCAGGCTCAGTGAAAGACCTTTCCACGAGATTGATCCGTTGATGGTGTACTGGTAACGCGGAGTCGTATTACCGATGACGGTCATATCACCCATATCGCCTACGGTATTGGTACCGTTGTTGATCTTGTTATCTCCATTCAGGTCGACATACTTCACATCACCCGGCATCCATTTCTGTCCGCTTAGGTAAGACAAATCGTAAGTAGAGTTATACACATCGGCTTCTTCCTGTGTCTGAATCAGACCGGAAGCACGGTATCCCCAGATTTCACCCACTTTCTTTCCTTTGTACCAATTTTCTGAAGGATCAGAACCATCACCTTCGTAAGAAGTAACCTCGGAGGTAGCATCAGAAAGCGAACCGCCGATAGAATAATCGATATCCTTGCCGATCTTTCCTCTCCATTGCAGGGTAAGTTCCCAACCACGGTTACGCATCTCGGCGTTGTTGGTTTCGGGAGCTACAGCACCGAAGAAGTCTGCCAGAGCCACCGAAGGGCCTAACATATCACGTGTATCGCGCTGGAACACATCGAACGATCCGGTCAGGGCATTGCCGAAGAAACCGAAGTCGATACCGATATTCTTATGTTCTACCTTTTCCCAAGTAGTATTGGAGTCGACTACCGAACCCGGACTCAGATAACCCTCACGTCCGTTCTGGAAATACCAGTTGCCGAGAGAAGTCGGGTCCATGGTAGAAGCAAATGTATAGTAAGCAGCACCAGTCTGGTTACCCAGCAGACCCCAAGACACACGCAACTTCAGGTTAGACAGTACATCCAGTGTCTTCTCCATGAACGATTCATGCGTAATGTTCCATCCCAGAGAAACTGACGGGAAGAATCCCCAGCGGTTTCCTTTGGCAAAGCGTGAAGAACCGTCGTAACGTCCGTTTACTTCCACCAGATAGCGTCCCATGAAATCGTAGTTGATACGTCCGAAATAACCGCGGGTAGCCCATGCGTAGCGTGTATCTTTCACGGTACGGTCGCCGTTTGCCATTTCAAGGCTCGGATTGCTGGTAGAAAGGATATCCGTTACAGAATCGTACAGATATTTATAATATTCTTCCTGATAACCCAGCATCACGGTAAAGTTATGCTTGTCGGCAAGGGAGAATGAATAGTTGGTATACAGGTTGACCGACTGATACTGGTTGTTCATGTCGTAGCGGGTATACGAGTTGCTTGCCCCGTCGGCAATCTCCGTACGTGTACCGATATCGTATGCATCGCCCGAAGCATTCGGAATCTGCGGAAGCACCTTCAGCGCCCAGTAATCGCGCGTATTATAACGGTAAGTATAATCGAAGAAGATGTGCCAGTCCTTCAGCGGCTCCAGTTCCAGACCGCCTGTCATGGTCAGGTTGTTGTTCTCCGTATTGGTATTAGTACCGCTCTGCAAGTACGGAATCATAGACAGTTCGGTAAAGTTACCGTTCGGATCGACTACGCTCACCGTCGGACGGAAACGTGCCAGCGAGTGATAGAAACCTTCGCTCAGCGCACCTGTACCAAACGGAGTTTCATTGCTTGAGTTCATATATTTGGTATTCACCTTCAGCTTCAGCCAGTCGGTCACCTTCGACGTAACATTGGTACTGAAGTTGAAACGCTTATAACCGATATCAGCATAACGCAACAGACCATCTTCCTTGTACATACCACCCGAGATGTAGTACTGTGCCTTTTCGCCACCGCCGCTCACACTGACGTTGTGGTTCTGCTTGAAAGCCACATCCTTATAATGAAGATCGAAATAATCGGTATTACCCAGACCTTTGGCACTGTTTTCGAAAGCAGCCACCATCGACTGTCCGGGAGTCAGTTCTGCCCACGGATCGAGTCCGGTAGGATCGTTGATATACTGCTACAACTGTGCCAGCTTCTCGTCGCTGTACTGTTTCACCATGCCGGCGTTTTCGCAAGCCTTGTTGAAATAAGTAGCAAACTCGTATGAATTAGCCATCTCCGGCAACGACATCGGAGAAGTCCAGCCCAAGGTAGCCTGATAGCTGACACGTGCCTTGCCTTCCTTACCTTTCTTGGTAGTGACCAGAATCACACCGTAAGCCGCACGCGCACCATAGATAGAAGAAGCAGCGGCATCCTTCAGAACGGAGATGTTTTCAATATCATTCGGGTTAACATCGGCAAGATCCATTTCCACCCCGTCGACCAGCACATAGGGAGCGGCATCTCCCGACAGGTTTCCCTGACCACGCAACTGCAATGAAGAAGTAGCACCCGGACGACCGGCATTGGTATTGTCGATATACAAGCCCGGAACCATACCCTGCAAACTCTGAGTAGCGTTTGCCAGCGGACGCTGTTCCAATGTTTCACCTTCTACGGTAGCCACGGAACCAGTCAGGTTGACTTTCTTCTGCACGCCGTAACCTACCACGACAACCTCGTCCAAGACCTGATTGTCCTCCTTCAGCGTAATGTTAAGAATTTACCCTGGAGTCACCTGTACTTTCTGAGTCTGATAACCCATATACGAAATTACAATGATAGCATTTTTTGCTACGCTTAGCGTAAAATTACCATCGAGATCAGTAATGACACCATTCGTCGAATTTCCCTTTTCTACCACTGATGCACCAATAACAGGGAACCCTGTAGCATCATACACAATACCTTTCGCTTCTACTTTCTGCTGGACGGCATTCATAGTACCACTCTCTACCACCATTCCCTCAGCATTCGCTATCTGCGGACAGCCTATCCATGCAGCGACTCCCAAAAGCGACACCTGCTTCACGAAGTCCTTACTTAAAAAGAATAGATTCATAAAATATTTAATAATTAACTCCAGTTTTTAAAAAAATTGCGCAAATATAGGAATAAATACCGAGAATGTAAGATTTATTTATTATTTTTGTAGAATGAATTAAAAATAGAACAGATTTACTATGAAAAAGAATCCAGTAAAAAGATGGACGATTTGCCTTCTTATGGCAGGAGGATTAATGGCCTGCGCGCCACAGGAAACCAAGCTGGGAAACCTGAATGTCATCCCATTACCACAGGAAATAATGGAAGACACAACAGCAAAACCTTTTGTGATCAATTCTTCTACAACCATCGTCTACGAGGAGGGAAATGAAAAGCTGGCAAGTACTGCCCGTCTTCTGGCTGACTATATTCAGGAGGTAACGGGTACGAAAGTCAAGACAGGTACAGAAGCAGGCAAAAACTGCATTATCCTGAAAGTCGATCCGTCTATCACCCACAAAGAGGGATACGACCTGCATATCACAGCCGATGCCGTTACAGTAACGGGAGCTACGGAAGCTGGTGTGTTCTACGGCTGCCAGACCATCCACAAGGCACTGCCCATTACAGAAGGTAAAGCACTGGCTTCGCTGCCTGCCGGAGAGGTGAAAGACTTCCCGCAGTATAACTACCGTGGATTCATGATCGATGTAGGCCGTCATTTCTTCCCGAAGGAATATCTGAAGAAACTGATTGACGTCATGGCACTGCACAACATCAATTACTTCCACTGGCATCTGACCGAGGATCAGGGCTGGCGTATCGAAATCAAGAAATATCCCAAACTGACAGAAATAGGTTCTTACCGCAAGGAAACAATTACAGCACCGGGCTCGGGTAAATTCGACGGCACACCGGTAAGCGGTTACTATACACAGGAGGACGCCAAGGAAATCGTAGCTTATGCAGCCGAACGTTTCATCACAGTCATTCCTGAAATAGACATGCCGGGACACATGCTGGCTGCGCTGGCTTCGTATCCGGAACTGGGATGTACGGGTGGGCCGTATGAAACAGCTACCAAATTCGGTGTGTTCAAGGAAGTGCTGTGCGGCGGTAATCCCAAGACACTGCAGTTTGCCAAGGACGTGGTAAACGAACTGATGGACATCTTCCCGGATGCTCCTTATATTCATATCGGAGGCGATGAATGTCCGAAAGCAGAATGGAAGAAGTGTCCGAAGTGTCAGGCTAAGATCAAGGAACTGGGACTGCGTGACACGAAGGAGCACAGCAAGGAGAACCAGCTTCAGGTGTACTTCATGAACGAAGTGGAAAAGGAAATCGCCAAACGAGGCAAGAAGATGCTGGCATGGGACGAAATTCTGGAAGGCAACCCGAATCCGGAAACAACAACCGTCATGGCTTGGACGGGCATAAAGGCTTCCATCAAGGCTGCACAACTGGGACATCCTACCATCGTCTGCCCCATCAGTCACTTGTACTTCAGCAATCCGGGTTACAACCGTCTGAAGGGAGTGAGCAGCGTAGAACGTGTATACAACTTTGAACCGCAGTCTGACAAGCTGACTCCGGAAGAGAAGAAAAACATTATCGGGGTACAGGGATGTATCTGGACCGAATGGACAAAAGACAGCCTGAAGATGGAATGGCAGATGATGCCGCGTATCGCAGCACTGAGTGAGTTGCAGTGGAGCAATCCGGCAAAGAAGGACTTGAACGGATTCCTGAAACGCCTCCGCCACCAACTGGACTTGTATGAGCTGTACGGATGCAATTACAAAAAGGATATAGAAGATGTTACGATAGACGTTGAGCCTAAAGGTGAAGGCGGAACTGCCGTAATCAAGCTGAATACGTTCGACAACGCACCGGTTTACTACACGCTGGACGGTTCGGAACCATCGGCTGCATCGCAACAGTATACTCAGCCGTTTACGGTGAACAAGACTACGACCATCAAGGCGAAGGCTATCCGCAACGGCCGCGAAAGCAACGTAACCGAAGAAACGCTGACATACAACCTGGCTACCATGCATCCGATTACCCTGAAATGTGAACCGGATGAAAAGTTCACTTACAAGGGAGCAAACCTGCTGGTAGACGGTATGACGGGAGATGACAACTACCGTTCGGGACGTTACATCGGTATTTACGGTCAGGACTTCGATGCGACCATCGACTTGCAGGAACCGAAAGAAATCTCTTCTGTTGCGCTCGGTACTTATCTGGTTCCGGGTGACTATATCTTCGGTCTGACCGGACTGGAAGTTTATGGTTCTGAAGACGGAAAGGCTTACACCAAGATTGCTTCGAAGGCTATCCCTACACTGGAGGAAGGCAGTAAGAATAATGTACTGAAACGTGATACTATCAGCTTCGACAAGACGAAGGCACGCTATGTACACATCATCGGAAAGAATACTCCGGTACTTCCGAAGTGGCATCCGGGCGCAGGCAAACAGACTTACCTGTTCCTCGATGAAATTGCTATCAACTAAGCGCCTAACGGGACAACTTGTAATCCATAAGTTATAACAAAAAATCTCCTGCTTTAGCTTATCCTGATGGATAAAGCGGAAAGCAGGAGATTTTTTTTGTGTTCAGGCCTTCACCTGTCAGAGATTCACCGTCCTGTGCTATCCCGGCAGCAGGACACTCCTTATTTATTTATACTTCTGTACACGTTCGTCGTTGATTACACCCTTCCAGTTCATACCGAACGCAAAATCGTAGGCATGACCTTCAGAATCGACGTAAGGAATCATATCGCGCGGAACATCTTCTTTCTGTTTTTCCACCGTTTCCATGTTTATCGGAAGCTGACAAGGCAGCAAGCCAGAAGGTTCGGCCTTACCGCTCACGATATCGAGAAACGCCTCGTTGCTTGTTCCAAAACTCATAATGATGGCATCGGCAGCCTTTTCAAATTCTCCCATCACCATCGGACGAGTAGCTGTCAGCGCCACGATGACCGGCTTGTCGTGCATCTGTTTCCGCGTGTTCAGTACCAGTAACAAATCATCTTTGTTGGCCGTCTTCACCGTCTTACCCTTATAACTGCGGTTGGTAAAAGATTCTTTCACATCACCTCCGGCAATGCTGACAGCCCTTGCCTCCGTCGCAGTATAGTCATTGTATTGCAAACTGATAGGCACATATCCATTGCCTCCCTTCTTGCAATCGTTCACATCGTATCCCGTTCCGGTAATCGGGCCCAAAATAAAGACAAGCGCAAAATCAGCCTCTTCGGGCGTATCGACCACCTGATAATACTTTCTCACCAAGTCGAGATTGATCGGATAATCGTAATAATCCTTTGTGACATTTCCGAAGAACTCAACATACGAAGGAAAATGACGCTTCGGAACGTACACCTTTTTCTTCGCATCCTTGACAGGCAATACATGCTGCTTGTTCTTCAGCATGACCAGCGACTTTACCTGAGCTTCATACCCCTGACACATAAAGTCTTTGTTGCCTACTATTTCTTTCGTCTTCTCGACATCCAGATAAGGATTTTCGAACAGGCCGGTACGGAACATCGGCATCAGCAACCGGCGGGCTGACTCGCGGATACGTTTTTCCCACGCTTCCTTACCAAACTCTTCTACTCCTTTCTGAAAAGCTTCCAGCACAGGTCCCTTATCGTTATTTCCACCAAACTGATCGACACCCGCTTTCAGAATCAGGTAATGACGGTCGACTACAGACAGCGTTTCCACTCCCCAGCACATACCGCCGAAACCGCCAACCGACTTATTATCATTTGTCACTCCCCAGTCGGTACAGACAATGCCGTCGTACCCATACTTGTCGCGCAACAAATCGGTAATGATATACTTGCTGAAGTTATTGCCCACATTATTGCCCGACGGATCGATGCCATACGAAATGGTATAATACGGCATGACTGCTCCCGCACAATGAGTCGGTCCGTCGAGTTTGAAAGCACCTTCCGTAAAAGGAAGAAGATGTGTTTTCAGGTTATTTCCCGGATAAACACTATACTTGCCAAAGTTATAATGCGCATCGCGTCCTCCCTCTTCCGGACCTCCACTCGGCCAGTGTTTCACCATGGTTACCACACTTTCATAGCCCCATCCATCGGCAATCTCAGCTTCCTCTTCGGAAGTCTGGAAACCATCGATGTAAGCCCTTCCCAAATCGGTTGTCAGCTTCGGATCGCCGCCAAAGGTCCCCGTGAAGCGCATCCAGCGTGGCTCGGAAGCCAGATCGACCTGTGGAGAAAGCGCCGTGGTAATACCCAGCGCACGATATTCCTTCGCCGCTATTTTACCAAAGTTCTTTACCAGTTCCGGACTAAAGGTAGCCGCCAGTCCCAGTGAAGTAGGCCATTGTGAGATTTCTCCTCCAGACCCATAGTTATATTCGGCAGTTGCAGTCGTTTCATGTCGCGGGTCCGAACTGTTGTTGGCCGGTATGCCGTGTCCCAGACCTTCCACATACGCCTGTACATTGTTGCTCCACTCGGCAGCAACGGCCGGACTTTCCACCTTGGTTATCAGCACCGCACGCAGATTATCATCTTTCAGAAATTTCTTCTGCGCATCACTCAGATCGGAAGCCTTCGCCCCGCTCTCGGCAAAAGGCTTTCCGTTGTAGGTAGAAGGCCCGTACCCATCTTGAAGGCTCGGTATCTGCTGATGGGCACTATACAGCATCAGACCGGCAATTTCCTCATCCGACAACTGAGCAGCCAGGTCGCGTGCCCGCTCCTCAAAGCCCAATCTCCAGTCCTCGTACTTATCCAGCTTACCGTTACGGTTCAGGTCCTTAAACGCATAGCCGTTAGCTTCTATCAGCTTTACCCCCGACTGAAGAGCATATCCCAATGTAGCTCCCCCCTCTTGTTTTACCAGTGTGTAAATACCCTTAGGCTCTTCCTGCCACTTCTGTGCACTGGAACAGCCGGACAAAGCCAAAGCAATCACTCCTGCCGAAAGAACGGCATAAGTCATGCGATTCCGCATTTTTTTCATAGTATTCGTTATTTATTTAAAAAGTTCAGGCAACAGATGATTCAAGTATTTGCGCCAGTTACGCCACTCGTGTCCGCCGTCGGTTTCCATATATTCATATTTATAGCCGTGACTATCGAGCAGCTCCCGATACTTCACATTATCCTGGAACAGGAAGTCACCGTTTCCTATGCCGATGAAATACAGCTTCGGAGCATCGGAAAACTGCTTGGCAAGTTTCTCTTCCAGATTTTCGTAGATATACGTATTCTCTCCCTTCGCCTGACGGTTGATGGCAGCCGAGAACAGGCCTACATAACCAAACAGATCGGGATAGTTGGCAGAGATATAAAGCGAATGGAATCCTCCCATCGACAATCCGGCAATTGCCCGGTGAGCCTTGTCGTTAATTGTACGATAATGAGTTTCCACATAGCTCATAATATCGGGGAAAGCTTTTTCGAAAGAACCCTCCATCGTCTTGGGATTGGAGAAAGACGGCTTATACATGCTATTGGGATATTCACCCGGCACAGCTTCCTGAGCTCCGTTACCATTCGGCATGACCACAATCATGGGTTCAGCCTTTCCCTGTGCAATCAGATTATCGAGTATCTGGACAGCCCGTCCCAGTTCGCTCCACGCATTTTCATCGCCTCCGGCACCATGCAGCAGATACAATACCGGATATTGCTTATTGCCGTCTTCATAGCCGGCAGGTGTATAGACCGTCATACGGCGGCGCTCCATGCCCAAGGTAGGACTGGGATACCACACCTTCGAAACGGTTCCGTGAGGAACTTCACGCACCAGATAATTCTGCGACAGCTCTCCGTCGACCAGAAAATAATTGGTATAGGTTGCAATGTCACGAATCATATATACATTACTTGGATCGAGCATACGTACTCCATCCACATAAAAACAGTACGTATGGAGTTCCGGCGACGGTATCGAGGTAGTATAGGTCCAAACTCCGTCTTCTCCTTTCACCATCGGAATCTGCCCGGAAGCCTCCATCATGCCAAACGAAGTCTGCCGTTTGACCTTTTCGAAAAAATCAGCTTCCACCAGCACTTCCTTTGCATTTGGAGCCAGCAACTTAAAAGTGACTGTCTGATTCTTTACCTCCGGAGAAACGATATCTCCAGTATTTACCGCTACAGTTTCCTGAGCCCATGCGGAAAGTGAAATCAAGCACCCTGCCGCAAAACTTAATAATGTTTTCATAAGTATTATTTCATTTTAGAGAATTACTCTATCTATCTTTTGTTTTTCAAAATTACAATTTTCTTTTATCCAATGTTACACATCCAGAAACATCTCTTTAAGGTATTATACAAAAATCAGATAAATCCGTTAATATTACTCCATATCTGAAGATATAAGCCCCAACATTTAAAAATCTATCAGCTAAAAACATAATAAGAGTTCCATTTTTAAAATAATTGCCTTAATTTCCATAGAAATTTTGATTAGAGATTCTCGGTGTAATTGTATCTTTGCACAGACCAACACACTAATATAATGAAAAAACTATTATTATCTCTATATATACTCTCGTTGTGCTACTTGCCTTCAAATGCACAAACAGAAAATATGGACTATTATTTCTATAAAGTTGATTCTATTCTGAAATACAAAGACAGCTTTAAAAAGAATTTAGACAACGAGATCCTGAATTTTAAGGCTAAACTCAAGCATGGACAATATCCCGAAGACATTTACCCAATCAACCGCCTGCTATACGAGGCCTACAAGACCTATATCAGTGATTCCGCTTTAGTCTATTTAAACAAGAACATCGAACTTGCACATAAAATGCGACGGACAGACTGGCTGCAAGAATCCCTCATCGAAAAATCGTACATTTATGCAGCAACCGGCATGCTGAATGCAGCAGACACATGCTTGCAACAAGCGGGGTGTTACCCCATGGACAGATCGACCAAATTAAAATATTATACACAAAAGATATACAATCTGTCCCATCAGGAAGAACTCTACAACAATAATTGTGAAAACAAAATCTCTCAGAACTGTGATTCTATATTGGCACTCGACTCCTTACCAGACAGTCCCTATCATATTTGGGCCAATTTCTACAAACTCAGGTCTAACAACGAACTCATACCACAAACAATTTCAATGCTCAGAAAGAAGATTGCCCAATTAAACGATTCTGACCCGTGGTACCCCCACTTTACCTTTGCGCTAAGTTACCTCCTAATAAAGACACACTCTAAAGAATGCATCAAATATTTAGCCCTATCAGCTATCACCGACATAAAGAATGTAAACCGTGACAGCCCTTCAATCATGCTATTAACACAAGAAGCCTATAAACTAAACAAATTCGCATATGCTTATAACTACATTCACTATGTTGTAGACAGTCAGGAAGAATATCCCAGCCGGACAAGAACAAACAACTTCATGATTGCTTTACAAAACACGGTAGATAAAATGCAACAGTTATCGAAAGCTAAAGAACAAGCCAATCAAAAATACACCATTGCCCTTGTCTGCTTTTTCATTATTTTATGTATCAGCAGTGCTTACATCTATATCCTTCTCCGAAAACAAACTCATTCAAAAAGAGAACTGCAAAAAAAGAATGAAGAACTGGATAAAAATGTAGAACAAATGAAGCATCTTTACGATACTTTAGCTATCAGTAATCAGGACTTACAAAAAGCGAACAAGAAAATGGGGATTATTACAGAACAGATGTTAGAAGCAAATTATATCAAAGAAACATACATAGGTACGCTATTTACCATTTGCTCCAGTTACATAACCAAAATTCAAGACATCCGTAAGGCAACATACCGAAAACTACAAACCAAGCAGTATGAAGAACTGATGAGACAGAATGATCCCACAGACGAATCAATCACTCATGAGATACAAGATTTATATCATAAGTTCGATATTACTTTTTTAAAGATTTATCCTAACTTTATCAATGATTTCAACCAATTGTTAAAACCAGAAGAAAGAATCTCACTCAAAAAAGGTGAGCTGATGAATACCGATCTCCGTATTTACGCACTGGTCAAACTGGGTATAACCAGCAGCACCAAAATAGCAGAATTTTTGCACCTCTCCCCTCAAACGGTGTACAATGCCCGACTGAAAATGAGAAGCCGGGCTATTGAATCGAACGAAAACTTTCCGGACAGAGTCCGCCAATTAGGTAAGATTTTGTTTGAATTTTCTGCACAAAAAGAAACCAATATCATATAAACCTACTATGTATTTTTACCATATTTAAAACATAAAACATTAATTTTCAATAACAAATAGATTTTAAAGGTTACTAAACAACTTACTATAGCATTTACCAGCGAATACAATAAACGTATAAGCTTATTAATTTTGTTTATCCGCAATTGATAAAACCTTTAAAACTATTTTTATGAAAAACTTTAATTTATTACTGAAAAGGCTATTCCTTTGGGCCTTGTTATCATCTTTGTGGGTAACCCTACATGCACAAGTTCACGTAAAAGGAACTATAGTGGATAATCTAAACGCACCTGTCATTGGTGCATCTATTCTTCAAAAAGGTACGACCAATGGTACCATTAGCGACTTAGAGGGAAATTTCACACTGACTGTTCCCGAAAATTCGATTCTTGTTTTTTCTTATATCGGTTACATAACACAAGAAAAAACAGCAGCTCCTACCATGAACATCAAATTAGCAGAAGACAACCAATCACTTGATGAAGTCATCGTAGTAGGTTACAGCGTTCAAAAAAAGAGTGTTGTAACAGGAGCTATTTCTTCAGTAAAAACAGACGACATTTTAAGAAGCACAAATACACGTCCGGAACAAGCCTTGCAAGGTAAAACTTCAGGTGTACAGGTATTATCTTCTTCAGGAGCCCCGGGTGAATCTATGAAAATCCGTGTCCGCGGTTACAGCTCCAACGGTAATTCCGAACCACTATTTATTGTAGACGGTTTACGTACCACCGATATCAGTACACTGGAGCCCAACAACATAGCCAGCATGGAAGTTCTAAAAGACGGAGCATCTGCTGCCATATACGGTGCAGAAGGAGGTAATGGCGTTATCCTGATCACTACAAAAAGTGGAAAATCAGGACGTACCCAAATAGATTACAACTTCCAGTATACAATCCAGAGCTTAGGAAAGACCTCCAAAATGATGAACGGAAGACAATATCTGGATTATATGCAAGAAGCACAGCTCATCAGTTCAGAGGTTACCGACAACGGAATCAATACCAACTGGATAGATGAAACATTCGAAAATGCTCCCATGATGAAACACAACCTGTCTATTTCTGGAGGTAATGATAAAATGACCTACCTGGCCTCTCTCTCCTATCTGAACCAGGAAGGTATCGTTGTGGGAGATCAAGATAACTACAAACGGTACTCAGGTATGTTTAACGGTAGTGTTCAAGCAAAGAAATGGTTGAAAATCAGCAGCAATCTCCAATTCAACCGTTCCATCCGTTCTTCTATCAGCCAGAATGATGAATCACGAGGAGTAATCTCCAACGCCCTGATGATGGACCCGTTAACTCCTGTAGTTTATACCTGAGTTCGGGATAAGTTTAGAATAAGGCCAGTTGTTTTGAGTCCTCAATATAGTATCCTTGCAATGCATCCGGTTTGTTTTCAAAGAAACAAT
>NZ_DBMACV010000034.1:0-34225 GCF_057861905.1 Phocaeicola sp.
TATTGTTTCTTTGAAAACAAACCGGATGCATTGCAAGGATACTATATTGAGGACTCAAAACAACTGGCCTTATTCTAAACTTATCCCGAACTCAGGTCTTTTGTCTTTATAAGTAAATCCAGCCTGTAACTTATTTTGCGTACCAAACTTATATTCACCCGACAGATTTCCAACCCATTCCTTTTCGTCAAGTGTTCCAAAGTAACGCATGGTTTCCTGACGGTTCAGTTTGAAAAGATTTATTTCATTCCCCTCACGAATAAACATAATCTGCCTACGGTCCGGCTCATTACTTGCTGTTTTACTGTACGAGCCTCCCCAGTTCAAGCTCCATTGTTCACCAAAGAAATGTTTTCCACTTAACTGATGATTCTGAAGCGTATAGATATGCGTCACATTATTACTTCCTATCAGATTATGATCCTCGTAGTCGTAACCTTCACGATGCATATAGTCGTCTATTGCATTACGAGCATAAAAGAATGTATAGTTAACCTGATCTTGCTTTCGAAAATTATATCCTAAGCTACCCAATCCGGCTATTTTCAATTCATTGGAGTAACTGTCATAATTAAAATCATTCAAAGTACTGCCAGTAGCTTCCAATGTACGGACATCAGCATCCAGCATCGTCTGCTGTTCATTGCTCACTCCCATCGAAGCGAGCAGACTAAGACTATGTCCATTGTTCATGTCGAATGTCTTTCCAAATCCGATGTTTCCGCCAAACTCCGGCAATGCCTTACTCTTCGACACGTCGAAACTGGTATTAAACAATTTATTTTTTACTGCATATTCTTCAAAATCGATAAGCTCCATATCGCGCAGCTTACTATCCAGCGAAGGAGTTTTAAACAAGGTACCGTCGTGATCCATCCGGTAGGTATCCTTTCCTAAAGTATTAAACTTTCCTCCGGTATTAAACGAAAGGCTGAAAAAGTCTTCACCTGTCTGCTCTTTCGTACCAATATCGATATGGGCTCCCGAATAATCGGCAAAAGTATTTGCTTCGTATACTTTACTTACTGTGATATTCTTTACTGTAGAAGCCGGAAACAAATCAAGCGGTATCAACTTATGGTCCGGATTAGGTGACGCAATCGGAAGACCATTTAAAGTAGTCGTACTATAACGATCGCCCAGCCCGCGTACGATTATCTGTCCCGCCGAAGCTACCGAAACACCCGTTATTTTCTTGACGCCTTCTTCTACGTTGGAAATACCTTTCGCACTCATTTCCTTAGCACCGATATTTTCTATAGCGACACTTGATTTCTGCCGCTCCATCATCAGCGCACGTTCATTTTCCAAATTCTTTTTGGCTACCACTGTAACCTCATCAAGTTGCTGATTGTCGGGAGAAAGTGCAATAACCAATTCCTCCTTCTGCCCTTTCTGAACAGTCAGTTCCTGAGTCTTATACGAAACATACTGTACGATTAGTACACACGACTTACCTTTTATGTCATTAATTTCGAAACGTCCGTCGATATCGGTAATAACTCCCGTTGTAGTACCTCCTACTTGAACAGTCGCTCCAATCAGCGGTTCTTTCGTCGAATTGTCTATGACCACTCCTTTTATTGTAAAAGCATGTGCACTGACACTTAAAATTACAGCAGAAGCTGTCAGAAAAATCTTGTTCGTATCAATCATCCTTGTTATCTTATTTTTTCTGATGCAAAAATAGGATGACAGTATTTCGCACAGATTACGCCTGATTAATGATTTACTTACGGATTGATTACGATTATATTACACCTATAAGCCATAGAATGTATCAGAGAGAAAAGTATGACTATAAAAAGACACAGTCAGCTTATAGAAAATATTGCAGGAAATAACAGATAAAATTTGTACAAAATTTTTTTCTTTTGTACAAATTCTAAAAAAACGTCCCGACAAATTCCACCAGATACGGGCAGAACTTCTTATAAACAATTCATCCAGTACATACGATTTGATGCGATACATTCAGACAATTGACGGGCGTAACTTCTTATAAACAGTTCACCCCTTTCACATCCGGTCGGTGTGAAGGGGGTGAAGGGCAAAAAAAAGTAAAAAATTTCTTTATCAGCGTATCGCAGCAATCAATTCTTCCGGAGCCAACAGGCTTTGTTCACCTGTCGCCATATTCTTCAAGGTTACTTTTCCTTCGTTCATCTCATTTTCACCTACGATAGCAACAAAAGGAATTGCCTTGGCATTGGCGTAACTCATCTGTTTCTTCATCTTCGTACTGTCGGGATAAATCTCGGCACGGATACCTGCTGCACGAACCTTTGCCAGTATCGGAAGCACGTAAGCAGCCTCAGCCTCACCAAAGTTGACGAACAGAAGCTGAGTACCCAGTGCAGCATCTTTCGGATATAAATCGAGCTGGTTTAATACATCGTATATACGGTCTGCACCAAAAGAAATGCCAACTCCCGACATACCATCCATACCAAACACGCCTGTCAAGTTGTCATAACGTCCACCACCACTGATACTACCGATCTGTACATCGAGCGCCTTTACTTCGAAGATGGCACCGGTATAATAATTCAATCCACGTGCCAGCGTCAAATCCAGCTCAACTTCCGACTTGATTCCCAATGTAGAAATAGTTTTCAAGATGAATTCACTCTCTTCTACGCCTTTCAGTCCGGTTTCGCTGGCAGCAAGAACCGACTTCAGCGTTTCAAGTTTTTCATCATTCGAACCGCTCAGCAAGATAATCGGCTGCAGCTTGTCGATAGCTTCCTGCGGAATGCCTTTCGAAGCCAATTCAGCATTCACATTTTCCAAGCCTATCTTATCCAGTTTATCGATGGCTACCGTAATATCCACAATCTTATCTGCTTCTCCGATAATTTCGGCAATACCTGTCAGAATCTTACGGTTGTTTATCTTGATAGACACCCGGATACCGAACTTATTGAACACCGCATCAATCATCTGCACCAGTTCTACTTCGTTCAGCAGCGAGTTGCTTCCTACAACATCGGCATCGCACTGATAAAACTCACGGTAACGTCCTTTCTGAGGACGGTCGGCACGCCATACCGGTTGTATCTGAAAACGTTTGAAAGGGAAACTTATTTCGTCGCGATGCATTACCACATAACGAGCAAATGGTACGGTCAAGTCGTAGCGTAACCCCTTTTCACAAAACTTACTTGCCAGTTTTGCAGCATTACGGCTCAGCAGTTCTTCATCGGTCAACCCAGAGAAATAATCTCCAGAGTTCTGTATCTTAAACAACAGTTTGTCACCTTCTTCACCATACTTTCCCATCAGCGTAGACAAGTTTTCCATCGATGGAGTTTCAATCTGCTGGAATCCATACAAATAAAATACTTCGCGGATAGTATTGAATATATAATTACGTTTCGCCATTTCTACAGGCGAAAAGTCTCTTGTTCCTTTGGGTATACTGGGTTTTGTAGCCATAATAAATCAAGATTTATAAATTTCGTTGCAAAAATACATGAAATATTTGAATTTGAAAGCTGGTAGAAAAGAAGTATTTACTAAAACAGAGAACAAAAAAGCGCGGAAGTGTCACATCTCCCCACACAAAAGGGCGTTATACACTTCCGCGCACTATTATATTTTACTCCGTTTTATCAATCACGACGATTGGTAAATATCATAATGTAATAAACTAATGTAGCCAGTGAACTCAGCGCTGCTACGACATAAGTATATGCAGCAGACTTCAATGCATCCTGTGCCTGACTATGATTTGAGGAATTGGTTACTCCGGCACTGCTCAACCAAACCAGTGCCCGTCGGCTTGCATCAATCTCTACCGGCAAAGTAATGAAACTAAATAAGGTCGTCATGGCAAAAAGACAAATACCTATCAACAGAAGCTGTGGAAAAGTATTAATCATAAACATACCGGCCAATAAAACCCACTGTACTATAGAAGAAGAGAATTGTACAACCGGAACCAGTGCCGAGCGCATCTGCAACGGTGCATATGCTCTGGCATGCTGGACTGCGTGCCCGCATTCATGAGCGGCAACAGCTGCTGCGGCAACACTACATGTATTATAAACTCCTTCACTCAAATTGACAGTTTTGTTTGCCGGATTATAATGGTCGGTCAACATCCCCGGAGTGCTGGTTACTCTTACATCATAAATGCCATTATCGCGAAGCATCTTTTCTGCAATTTCTCGCCCCGTCATGCCATTACTTAATGCCATGCGAGAATATTTATCAAACTTACTTTGCAGATTCGACTGCACCCAATAACTGATAAGGGCAATACCAATAAATAAAATCCAATACATATAATCTATCTTTATTTGTTTCTACTTACTTAAATAAAAGCATACAAATACTTTGCCAAAAGTAAATAAAAAAACAGGAATTGAACAATTCTTTTTACGCTTTTGACTATTATTAAGTTTGTTCTTAAATATTCTTTTTCAAAAATACAATATTTTATTTCATTATCAATCAGCGCATTAGTAATTAAACAAAATATTATTTTCACATTTTCTTCTTAAAATATTTGGTAGTTTAAAAAGAATAGTCTACCTTTGCACTCGCAATCAGGAAATGACTGCAAAATAGGTTTGATTCGCTAGCTCAGCAGGTAGAGCACAACACTTTTAATGTTGGGGTCTTGGGTTCGAGCCCCAAGCGGATCACCAAAAGTAACATTACAAAAAAGACGCATTATAATAAATGCGTCTTTTTTATTTATATACTAATCTATATCTAAGAATCGGGTACGACAACAACAGAAAACTTTTTCAAGTTCATTCTAAAAATCTCTGCATACATCAGCCACACGAACCTCCCCTCTTTATCTTTTTCCAAAAGACTCATCCACAATTTTAAAAAAAAAGAAACGTCAAACATCCAACAAGAAAGCTCCCTCTACACACCCCCACTCCATCATTCTAAAAAAACAAACAATGCGTCATTTCACCAGCAATACATCATCCATTCAAAAAGAGTAATCAAGATAACACTTTTTACCCAAACTTTATATACAAAAAGACAGAATTCTATTTTTATAGAAATAGAAAGAAACAAGGAACAAATAAAAATACATAATAAATACAATTTCACTTTCTAAAGCCTCTTTTCATTATAATTTCTTCATATACCTAAAATAAAATATATTAATTTTCCATTTCATTGCTAATTTTTATACTAACTTTGCAAAGTAATAAGGTTTTTATTCAAATTAGTTTTTAAAGAGAGGGAAAAAATGACAACAAATGTTTAGTCAACAAATCGACTTTTACACAATCTAAAAAAGCATTTCTGCAACACAAAATCACGAGACGTTTTCTAGCTATTTTTTCTTATTTTATCAGAAGCTATCATTACACTTCTTATTTATCTGTCCTAACAGTTTGTCAAGGATAGGGGTAATCTTTGCCAATCGACAGGGAAATATTAGGCATGATTCTGATAAGTACACAAATTCTGAATACACTAAAAACTAGACTTTTGTTTCCTTTGATCTGCCTTATAGAATCTTTTGTAAAGATTTTGTAGAGGTTTATATTGGCGTTATCTTAACCATAACAGCCAGGTTTCTTATTTGCCCTATCAAACTTAAGGCAGCCCTAAAAACGCTTCCGTAAAACGAGTAATGAAGAAATAGATAAACTCATCAGGCATCAAAGGTAGTATATATGAGAGAATATAAAAAATAACTATTTATTAATCATTAATTTTATTATTAACAGGCAAAAGATGAAAAGATTTAGTCTTTGGTTACTCTTTTTTGCAGTGTTAGGCATCCAGTCGGCATTAGCCCAGATGTACAAAGTCAAGGGTAATGTGGTGTCGAAATCCGACAACGAACCGCTGATTGGTGTATCTATCTTGCAAAAAGGAACTACTAATGGGGTGGTTACCGACATCGATGGTAACTATGAGCTGCAGATTCAAGGTGGTGAAGCCACTTTGGTCTTCTCTTATATTGGACTGCAAACGCAGGAACTAAAAGTGAACTCGAGAACCGGCGTGCTGAACGTAGCAATGGAAGACGATTCGCACCTGATGGACGACGTGGTTGTCGTGGCGTATGGTGTCCGTAAAAAAGGAACAATCGCCGGTTCCGTATCTACCGTGAAAAATGACAAGTTGGAAAACGTGCCTGCTCCGAGTTTCGACCAGGCATTGCAGGGACAGACTACCGGTCTGTCGGTCATCTCTAACTCAGGTGAACCCAGCAAGGCTGCCACTTTCCAGATTCGTGGTACCAACTCTATCAACTCGGGTACTTCACCGCTTTTTATTCTTGACGGTGTACCTATCTCCAGCTCAGACTTCAATACAATCAGTCCGAGTGACATCGAATCTATTTCTGTCTTGAAAGATGCATCTTCTACCTCTATTTATGGTGCACGTGCTGCCAACGGTGTGGTTGTAATCACTACCAAGCGCGGTCTTGCGATGGATAAAGCTAAGGTGACCTTCCGTGCACAATACGGTTTCTCGCAACTGGCTCAGAATAACTGGAACATGATGAATACAGCCGAACGTATCCAGTACGAAAAAGAAATCGGAATTGATACAGGCAAGGACTACGACGTTCTGTCGCGTACCGACGTCAACTGGCTGGACATGGTGTTTAACGACCGTGCACCGCTGCAAAACTATGAAATATCAGTAAACCGTGCTACCGACCGTCTGAACTATTTCGTTTCGGGAGGTTTCTACGACCAGGATGGTATCGCACAAAGCTCTACTTTCCGCCGTTATAACATGCGTGCCAATGCCGAAGTAAAGGCAAGCAACTGGCTGAAAGTGGGTACCAACTCGATGGTAGCCTACGAAGAAATAGAACAGGCCGACGATGGTTCGTATGCTTTGTACACTCCGATTTCGGCTTGCCGCTTTATGCTCCCGTACTGGAATCCGTACAACGAAGACGGCTCACTGGCTTCGGAAAACGACGGAACATGGACCGGAACAGGTTCAAACCCTATCGATGGATGGCAAACAATCCGGTAACCAACAAGAAATATAAGGTGTTGTCGACCGTATTTGCCGAAATTACTCCGATAAAGAACCTGACTATCCGTGCACAGTTCGGTGCTGACTTCTCGCATACGACCGCATTCATGCAATCGTTCCCGAGCTATATCATCAACAACGAAAACGGTACGGCAGGACGTAATTCCTCGGATATGCTGAACCTGACAGAAACTACGACAGTGAACTACCGCTGGGAAATGAACAGCGACAATTCATTCAACTTCTTGCTGGGACAGGAAGGTGTAGACTACCGCTCGGAAGGATTCCAGGTTATCACCAGCGGACAGTCGAATGACTTCCTGACAAACATCAGTTCGGGTACACGTGCTTCATCGTGGGCAGATTCTACAACCTCTTATTCGTATTTGTCTTTCTTCGGACGTGGCGAATATAACTACAAGGATCTGTATTACGCAGACTTCTCTGTACGTGCCGATGCTTCTTCACGTTTCGGTACAGGAAACCGCTGGGCAGGATTCTGGTCACTGGGCTTCATGTGGAACCTGAAGAGTGAACCGCTAATGAAAGACATCGAATGGTTGAGCAGTGCACAGATTGCACTGAGTACAGGTACTTCGGGTAACTCTTCTATCCCCGACTACGATCACCTGGCACTGGTTTCAGGCAAAGCCAATTACGAAGATCAGGCCGGTATCTATCCGTCACAGAGCGGAAACGAGGATTTAAGCTGGGAAAAACTCTGGTCGAGCAACGTAGCTCTACGCCTGGGATTCATCGACCGCATCAACCTCGATATCGAATTCTATAACAAGAAAACAACCAACATGCTGATGCTGGTACCCGACTCATATGCCTTGACCGGCGAAGGAGAACACTGGGATAACATCGGTGCCATGCTGAACCGTGGTGTGGAATTCAACGTTAGTGCCGACGTAATCCGTACGAAAGACTTTGTATGGAACGTCAACGCCAATGCATCATACAACAAGAACAAACTGCTGGAACTCTACGACGGAGTACAGGAATACGAAGTATCTACTACAGCTACCAAGCTGGTTGTAGGTCATTCAGTAAGCGAATTCTATATCAACCGCTACGCGGGAGTAAACCCAGCCAACGGTGATGCGCTGTGGTATACCAAGGATGGTGAGATTACCAACGAATACAGTAAAGAAGACAAGGTGATGACCGGCAAGAGCTTTGATGCTCCCTGGCAAGGTGGTTTCGGAACATCACTGACATGGAAAGGTATCTCCTTTGCTGCTCAGTTCAGCTGGGTAGCAGACCGCTGGATGTATAACAACGACCGTTACTTTGAAGAAAGCAACGGACTGTACGCAGCATACAACCAGTCGAAACGACTGCTGTACGACCGCTGGAAACAGCCGGGAGACATTACCGATATTCCCCGTCACGGTGTTACTCCTCAGTTTGACGACCGTTTCCTGGAGAATGCTTCTTTCCTGCGTCTGAAGAACGTTACGCTGGCTTACTCATTCCCGCAGCGACTGCTGAGCAAGACCAATTTCTTCAGTTCGGCAAGAATCTACCTGCAGGGACAGAACCTGCTGACGTTTACCGGATTTACAGGTCTTGACCCTGAATCTTCTTCAAACGTATACAAGGCACAGTATCCTATGTCAAGACAGTTTACACTTGGTGTAGAGGTTTCATTTTAATTAATATAGAAAAGAAAAATGATTTAAAAAATAAAGAAATATTTCATATTGTCCGCTGTAGCCCTGCTTGCTACTTCCTGTCTCGACAAGTATCCGGAAGATTCTATCCTGCAAGACGAGGCTATCAATACAGTAAGTGATGCTAATCTGGCTGTAATCGGTATATATGATGCATTCAAGAGTTCTTATCTGTACTCCGGATACCTGACTCTGCTGCCCGATTTGCAGGCCGATTTCGTTTATGGCGTAAACGGAAATTCGAATGTCTATGGAAATATCTGGCGCTGGAAAGACATCCATCCTACCAACGAACAGGTGGAAGCTGTATACGGTGCGCTGTACGGTGTCATTAACCGCTGTAACTTTCTGCTCGACAACGTAGAGAAAGTAAAGCAGTCAATCAAGACCGACGAGGATTACGACCGTCTGGACCAGTACTGCGGAGAAGCTTATTTCGCACGTGCACTGGCATACTCGGAACTGGTTAAAATGTACTGCAAACCTTACGAAAGCGATGAGGATGCTGCCAACGAGCTGGGTGTGGTAATTACCGAACACTACAAAGGAAACGAACCTATCGTACGTGCCAGCCTGAAAGATTCGTATAAGTTCATTCTGGACGATCTGGACAGAGCAGCCGATCTCCTGAAACTGGAAGACGACTACAACTCGGCTACCGACGGAGCATTGTACGACTCTCCTTACTTTAATGAATATACCGTACACGCGCTGCGCGCACGTATATCACTGTACATGAAGCGCTGGGATGATGCCATCAAATACGCATCGAAAGTTATCGGCGGAAACGGAGAACCACAATATTATGCATTGTCAAGTTGTAATCAGGAAATCTCTTCGGGCGTAAGCTACTACAAATACATGTGGACTAACGACCACTCTACAGAAATCATCTGGAAAGTAGGATTCACCATCAACTCATACGGTGGCGCACTGGGTACCATCTTTGCCAATTACAACTATCAGACTCTGAAGCCTGACTATGTACCGGCTTTGTGGGTACTGAACCTGTACGACGCAAACGACCTGCGTGCTACTACATTCTTCCAGTCGTTTACTACCGGTTACGACCATGCGCTGACTTGGCCGCTGCTGATCAAGTACTTCGGAAATGAAGAATTCATGAATGCAAACATTCTGCATGTCAGTATGCCTAAAGTATTCCGTCTGTCGGAACAGTACCTTATCCGTGCTGAAGCATACGCACAGAAAGGCGACTACTCAAAGGCGGGAAGCGACATCACTACCCTGCGTATGGCACGCTACTCTTCTTACGGAGGTTCTACAGCCCTGTCGAAAGACAACGCCATGGATGTCATCGAACAAGAGCGTGTAAAAGAACTGTACATGGAAGGTTTCCGCCTGAACGACCTGAAACGTTGGCATAAAGGTTTCCAGCGCACCCCTCAGGATCAGTCGTTGAGCAACGGCAGCAGCCTGAAGGTAGAAAAAGACGATCCGCTCTTCGTATGGCCTATTCCTCAGCATGAGATAGAGGCACCGGGAGCTGACATCGCACCTAATGAAAGTAATAAATAAGTTAAAAACATACGATAATGAAAAAACTGTTTATAGGTTGTATCGCAGTTATTGCTGTTTTGATGGGGCTTGCCGGATGTGATTCGGAAAGAACTACTTATGAAGGTCCCAATTATCTTATGTTTTCCGATACGCTTTACCGCTATGCCGTACAGGAAACCGGAGAGGTATTCAATGTACCGGTTTCTGCCACTGTACCTGTCGACTACGACCGTACATTTGCCGTAGAAGTGGTAGACAGCATCAGCGATGCAGTGGAAGGAAAGCATTACAAACTGTTGTCGAACACTGTTACTATCAAGGCTGGTGAATGTGCAGCCAATGTACAGGTTCAGGGAATTTATGATAACATTGGAATCAATGATTATCTCACCGTAGGACTCCGTCTGATTATCCCGAAGGAAGAGCAGTGGAGCTTATATGGCATCGACTCGAAGGTTGTTTTGCAGAAAGCATGTCCATTCGACATCAATTCGTTTACCGGATATTGCAAGGTTACTTCTACATTCTTTAATGACTACATGCAGAACGTAACAATGCGTCTTATCAAGACCGAAGTCAACCCGGAAAAGGAAAACTCGGTAATACTGCACGACTTGTATTACAAGGGTTACGACATCGTTCTGGATTTCGACCGCAAGAATCTGCTTGAGCCACTGGTTAACATGGAAGAACAAGTCTGCGGAAATACCAGCGAAGCATTCGGAACCATCTATGGCGACGGTAACTTGCTGATGTATCAGCCTACCATGTATACTTCTTACTATAGCTCATGCGAGAATTTCGTTCTCCAGTATGTTACGATTTATGTAGACGGTGTAGGAACCGTAGGTACTTATGTCAACATTCTGGAATGGATAAGCGACGCTGAAGCCGAGAAGTTAAAAGAACAAGGTTATTAATTTAAAGGTAATTAATAATGAAAACATTTTATACGAAATCAACGAACCTGTTTATGGTGCTTGCCATGATTCTGGGGATTGCATTTACAGGATGTAGCGACGACTCTGACACTCCGTCTGTAACTCCGGAATTTCCAGCCCTGACAGAAATGACTTGCAACGCCGGAGAAACGAAGGAACTGTCTTTCGAAGCCAATGCAGACTGGACCTTGACAAGTAACAAAGGATGGTGTCAGTTTGAGAACGACGGAATTCCGGCAACTGTTACTTATGGTAAAGCAGGTGAACAAAACATACAGATTATTATTTCTCCTTTCCAGGAAACCGGTGATGTAGCCGAGATATCACTTAAGATAGGAGAACAATCACAGGTGATCTGCAAAATATCCTGCAACGAAAAAGTATATGCTGATCTGATTATAAAGGATGAAGAAGGAAATATATACGATGCTGAACATCCATTGGTTATCAAAGGTAGCGGATTGACAGACAATGCCTATGATATCGTGTATACCACCATCACTGTTGAGTCGGAACAGCCGGTCGGATTTGCTAAAAAGCCTAACTGGCTTAAAGCTCTGACTACTGAAGAAACTCCGGGAGTTTTCCAGCTTACATTCGACAAGACATCGGGCCTTTCACCGATTTACTCTTTCAATAAAGCTGAAGACAAGATTGTTATAGCTACGGAAGACATGTCGAAGAAAGTAGAAATACCTGTTTCTTACGAAGGGCTGAAGGAAACGGTCATTTCTTACGTTGAAACAGACTTGTCTTTCAGCAAGAGCCACATGACACTGGATTATAACTCTACTTACTTCTCTATAGCAAACGCCATGACTGGAGAGGAAACTACTTACTCACTACCGCTTACACTGACAGTAGACCAGGTAAGAAACGATGAATTTGGCTACATCATCGGTAGTGTAGAAAGAAAAGAGTTATACCCTAACAATTATGTATACACCTATAACTTCGATGCTACCGGCATGGAAAGCTGGGTTAAGGTAAACATCAACGGCAAAAAGGTTTCACTGGATGTCGATAAGCTGACAGGTGATACAGAAAGAGGAGCTATTGTTCTGCTGTTCTCTAAGGACTTCTGCGAAAAGTATAAAGGAAGATACAACGAGATACTGCTCGACTCGGAAGGCTACTTCGATTCTTATACTTACCAGAAAAATATTATGGTAAGCTTCACTCAGGAACCTGAGAAGAAAGTGACGAACCTGCAAATCAAAGGATACGTAAAGAATAGCTCCGGCGAACTGGTTCCGTTTACAAGTGTACCCGACGGTGCAGCTATGCTGAGTGATCCGAACACACCGTACTTCCCATACGAAGATAAGACGACTCCTAACTTCTGGTATGTAGTATTATCCGACAAGTCGCTTATGGAAAACGGAAACAAGATCTACTTAGAAATAGTTGGCGAAATCCCTGAAGGATATATGGTAGGAGTAATGAACAATTGGGCTTGGACAAATACCAAGACAACTACCGAAACAATCGACGGTAAGACTTATATCGTTATATCTGGTGCTCCTACTCAAGACCAGATTAACAAACAACCTATTATGACTGTGGGTGTAGCTAACTTCGATATGATGGACTTTTTAATTGAATGTGGAATACAAGTTTGGTTATAATGAATAAACTACGATTTAATATAGTAAAACTATTATTTGTATCACTCATAGCCATGTTTTCGGGCATGGCTATGAGCGGATGCTCTGACGATGAAGAAGTGAGCCAGAGCCAATACGGCTACGTTCAGTTCAAGCTTTACAAGGAAGCATCTTACAATGAAGAAGGTGCAGCACAAAGTGCTGCCTCTCGTGCCTCGATAGACAAACTGAGCGAAGCACAGAAAATAGAAGTGGAAATGCGATACAATGGTATCAGCATTACACAGACACTGGTACTGAACGCATACAACGACGAAAATGCGGAATACGGTTTGCGCAGTGACAAACTACAGTTACTCGTCGGCGACTACAGAGTGATCGGATATAAGATCTATAATAAAATGGATGAAGTCATCGACGGAGTTTCGGCCGACCCTGACGAAATGTTTACAGTCGTTCCTTCCGGACTGACGGTAAAAGACCTCACCATAGACTCACAGGCCAGAGGTTCTGTCAAGTTCAAACTGGAAAAGCAGTTGCCTGATGTTAATACGCAGTCACGTGCAAGCGACAACGAAGGTTACCTGTTCAGCAACATTCAGCTGGCTACCATTCAGGTACAGAACACTTTCACTCAGATGACTTATATATTCGAGAAACTGAACGCAAGATACGAAGAGGAATACGAACTGAATGACCCGGACAGCGAAAACAATAAGTACAAAGACCACGGAGTAGCTTATTGTGACTCTGCTGTATGGTTGCCTGCAGGTGACTATAAGGTCATATCGTACACGGTATACTCTAAATCGGGTGTAACAGAAACCGAACTCGAAACTCAAGCAGTAAGCGGTGAAACATTTACTGTAAAAGACAATGAGCTGACTGAATATGCCATTGTTCCTGTACTGGTATCGAAAACTGCCGAAAACATCAAAGACTATCTGGCTCTGAAAGAGATATGGGACAAGATGGGCGGAAAGAACTGGAGCTATTATGGTGCAACTTATCCGCAAGGTACAAACTGGAACTTCAACAAGGATATCGACATGTGGGGTGACCAGCCGGGAGTAACACTCGACGGTAACGGACGTATTACTTCGCTGACTTTGGCTGGATTCGGTGCTTCGGGCGAACTGCCGGATGCTATCGGTCAGCTGACAGAGTTGCGCATTCTTGCCTTGGGCTCACACAATGAAACTTATGGTGGTATGTTGTTCGGTCCTAACGGAATACAGCCCAACATGAGTGATGACAAGCGCAACGAAATGCGTATGGAATACAAGCAACATTTCCTCGACAGAGATGTACGTGCAAACATGTCGGATATGTTGCAGTGGACTATCAACAACTATTCTTCTCCGAATAACAAGATTAAAAAATACAGCAGCATTTCGAAGAAGGATACTCAGATTGGAGTTGTAACCAACAAGATTACAGGTGTTTCGAAGGCCGTTATGCGCCTGAAGAATTTGCAGCAGTTCTATCTGGCCAACTCTCCTATCACCTACGATAAGATTTGTACAAACTGGACTGACCCGAATTCTGACTATGCACAACAATATGCAAAGGAAAACCTGAGCTGGTCAAACATGACTAACCTTACAGACGTAGAAATATACAACTGTATAAACTTAACTCGTGTGCCACTCGACATGGTAGGTAACCTTCCCGAGCTGCAGCTGCTGAACATTGCCTGCAACCAGAATATTACCGGAGAACAGTTGAGAGCAGACTGGTCTAAACTGTGCGATATGCCTGCCGGACCAAGACTTCAGATTCTCTACATGGGATACAATAACCTGGAAGAGTTCCCTGATGATGCCCAGTTGCATAAGATGGTTAAGTTTAAAATGCTTGACTGTACAACAAACAAGATACATACCCTGCACTCATTCGGAACAGATATCAAATTGTCTACCCTGTATCTGGATAACAACAAGATTACATCTATTCCGGACAACTTCTGTGCATTCACCAACGAGGTAGAAACATTAGGTTTCTCTTATAACGAACTGACAGAGGTACCTAACATCTTCAATGCGAAGTCTATCTATATCATGAACAGTGTAGATTTCTCGCACAACAAGATTACCGGATTTGCAGGAGGAGATGATAACTTCAAGGGTATCAACGCATATACGGTTTCGTTGGCATACAACAAGCTGAAAAACTTCCCGAAAGCATTGTTCAAGTCTGGCTCTCCTATCAAGACTCTGGACTTGTCTGCCAACGAGCTGACAGAAGTGAAAGAAGGTGAAATGCAAGGTTCTAATGCTTATCTGCTCGAAACTATCGACTTACGTATTAACAAGCTGACCAAGCTGTGCGATGACTTCAGAGCAACAAACATTCCTTACCTGACCGGTATCGACTTGAGTTACAACTCATTCTCAGAAGTTCCGCCTCAGCCATTGAACTGTAGTGAACTGAAAGCCTTTGCCATCCGTTATCAGAGAGACGAAAAAGGAAACCGCACACTGCGCGACTGGCCTGTAGGTATCACTCAGTGTCCGAGTCTGATACAGTTGCAAATCGGTTCAAACGATATTCGTAAAGTGGACGAAACCATAACTCCGTATATTTGGATTCTTGATATCAAGGATAATCCGAATATATCAATAGACTTGTCGGGAGTATGTTCGGCTATCCAGGCTGGTATGTATCTCTTGTTCTACGACAAGACTCAGGATATCCGCGGATGTGACATTTTAGGAATAGAACGATAATTAAAGAATAAAGGAAATATAACTGATTATGAAAATTATAAATCGATTGATACTTGGACTGGCTGTTGTCGCAGGAATCACCACATCGTGTAAGGAAGACGATGACCTGAACATCCCGGGCGGACTCTCGCTCGATGTAGAGGAAATCACGGTGGGACCCGAAAAGTCATTCAAAGAAATTATGGTCAAGGCAGATGTTAACTGGCAGGCAAGTAGTTCTACACCATGGATATCTATATCGCCAGCCAACGGAACAGGTAGTGCTACCTGCGTACTGAACATCGACTCTACACTGACCTATACGGCACGTACTGCACAAGTTCGTTTCAACCCGGCAGGTAATACACCGAAAATTCTGAAGGTAACTCAGTTCGGCTTCGGAAAGCAAATCATCCTCGACAAGCCGGAAGTAGAACTGGAAAACTCTGACATCGAAGACAACCGTTATTTCGATGTAACTATTTCTACCAATGTACAGTTTGCAATCGAAAGCGTAAACTACTCGTTTGCCGAAGAAGTTCCGGCAGAAGACGAAGCAGGCATGAGTGAATCGGATAAAGCAAACTGGCTTACACTGCCGAAAGAATCAGATCTGAACGTGAACCTTGACAGAGGTTCACGTCCACGCTCGGTAAAGGCAAGATTCAAATGGGAAATGAACGCAGTGCCTTACACCCGCGTAGCTACAATCAAGCTGGTAGCCAAGAACAGTGAAGACCAGTTGATAGACAGCGACGGTAATGAAATAGACGGAGTTTACCTGACTGTTACGCAGAAACCGGCAATGAAGATAGAAGACAACCGTGCAGGCGACTCTATTTCTATAGTCCTCATCAACCAGAAACTGCAATGTATGTATGCACTCGACGTGAGCGAAAACATGCAGAACTGGACCGATGTGACACTGTGGGAAGAAACCGACGAAGACCTGCCTGAAGAAGCTGCCGTAGGACGTGTACGTTCTTTGTCTATCGCCATGATCGATACAAAGGAAACATTGCCGCAGGAAATTAAGAATCTGAAATATCTTGAATCATTCCATGTACAGAGCAACGCCAACCGTCAGGATCGTGAAATCGTACTGGGCCCGGAAATCTGTGAACTGAAATACCTCAAGAAGCTTTCTATCACATCATACGGTCTGGTAGAATTGCCTGAAGAATTCGTCAAACTGGGTGGAACAGTCGACAAGAGTTATGTAGGACTGGAAGAATTGGGACTGGAAAGCAACAACTTTGCTTCACTGAGCCAAATAACCGATCTGGTCAACAAGGAAAACTTCCCGAAACTGAAATATCTGAGATTGTCGGGATGCAGACGGACCGATACCCTGCTCGACATGTCGCAGATGGAAGGCGGCAACACATGGAAAGGCATACACATCGGTATGTATATAAACCTCAACAAGGCAAACGACAAGAATGAATTTATGAAATTGCTGGAATGGGATACCCTCAAACAGCTAGAACTTTCTTACGGATTCATCGAAGGCGAACTGCCTACCGACGAGGAAATGATGGCTAAGTTTGGCAACTACAGCCAGTATGCCAGCAAGCATCCTGATGCTGACGTCTGCACATTGCTGACCGATACCTGCCAGTGGCTGAAGACATCCGACAAGGCTGTTACGGTAAAATACGATGGAGGAGAATTCTCTGTCAAAGGTTCAGACGTACCTTGCGTACTGCCTAACACACAAGTGCTTTACCTCAACCTGAACTTCCTGACAGGAAAAGTGCCTAACTGGATTCTATTCCATCCGCATCTGATTGACTGGTATCCTGAATCAATGGTATTCACTCAGGAAGAAGGAAAGAACTCGAATGGAGAAGTTGTCGGTTTCAGCAACGTACCTATGGACTTTGAATATTTCTATGGAAAAATAGCAAACGACCAGAATGCAGCATTCCCGAAATATTACGGAAAATATGTGATGGAAGAAGAAACAGCAGGAGAATAAATACAATTTAAGCTTTAGAATATAATGAAAAAAAGATATATATATATCGCTACACTTGCTTTGTTCCTGGGAGCATGTTCGGACAACGAACTGGAACAGGCCTATACTTCGGAACAAAATACAGAAATATATATACCGGCTGATGCTCAGCCCGGAGAACTCATTATCAAATTCAAACCGGAATTGGAGGATATTCTTGACCAGACCATGACTCGTGCGTCAAGAAGCGGAGCGGCTATGACCCGCTCCGGCATTCCCTCGACCGATGAAGTGCTCGACATCCTTGGAGGATACCGTTTCGAACGTATCTTCCCGGTAGACAGCAAGAATGAGGCCCGTACACGTGCAGCTGGACTGCACTTGTGGTACTTGGTAAAATTCGATGAAAACGTCGACCTGCACGAAGCTGCACGCCAGTTGTCGAAACTGGGTGACATCAGCCACGTACAGTGTAACCACCGTATTAAAAAAGCATACAACTCGAACGAAAAGCGAGTATACGTCAGCGAAAATGCCTTAAACAACACTCCGGCAGCTTTTGCTGCAATGTCGGGCACTCCCAACGACCCGGGATTCCCGTTCCAGTGGAACTATAACAATACAGGTAACTACGCTTTCGAAAACCAGAACGAAGATTATCCGGCAGAGGCAACTCCCGGATGTGACGTTGACTGCATGAATGCCTGGCAAAAATGTACCGGTGACCCTTCTATCATTGTAGCTGTACTCGACGAAGGTGTAATGTATACCCATCCCGACTTGCAAGACAATATTTGGGTAAACCCAAATGAGACACTGGGCAGCAAAATGGATAACGACGGAAACGGTTACGCCGGCGACAAGTACGGATACAACTTCGTTACCGATTCTGGTATCATTACCTGGAACGATGTAAACGACACAGGTCATGGAACTCACGTGGCAGGAATCATCGCCGCCGTAAACAACAATAACAAGGGTGTATGCGGTATCGCCGGAGGTTCTGGCAAGCAGGATGGTGTAAAAATCATGTCACTGCAAGTATTTGCCGGAAATTCGGGTGTAACACTCGATATGGAAGCCAAAGCCATCAAGTATGCAGCCGACAATGGTGCTGTCATCATCCAGTGCAGCTGGGGTTACAACTCAGGTCTGGCAAACCCGATGGAAGGATACACTCCTGGACCGGCAACTGAAAAGGAATGGGAAACTGCCTATCCGCTGGAAAAAGAAGCACTCGACTACTTTATCAACAATGCCGGTTCTCCTAACGGAGTAATCGACGGAGGTCTGGCTATCTTTGCTGCCGGAAACGAATACGCTGCTGTACCGGGCTATCCGGGTGCATACTCTAAATGTCTTACAGTATCAGCTACAGCTGCCGACTTCACTCCCGCTTCTTATACTAACTACGGTGAAGAAGTAGGACTGAGTGCTCCGGGTGGTGACCTCGAATATTATGGCAAAATAGGTGAAAGCGACAAGACTTACTACGACTCGTCTTTCACACTGGCCGATGCTCAAGGTTCTATTCTGTCGACTCTTATCCGCAACGGACAACCAGCTTACGGATACATGGACGGTACTTCAATGGCTTGCCCTCACGTATCAGGTGTAGCAGCTTTGGGACTGTCGTATGCAGTAAAGATGAGAAAGCACTTCAAGGCTTATGAATTCATCGAACTGATGAAAGAATCATCACAAGAACTGTATACAAACTATACCGGTTACAAAATCTACCACATGAACCACAATATTATCGGTACGGCTATCACCAAAATGTCTTTGCCTGCATACAAGGATAAAATGGGTGCCGGACTGGTTAATGCCGGAAATCTGCTGAATGCTATTGAAGGCAGTGGCTCGGAAATGATTGTACCAAACGTATATGTAGGTATCAGTAAATCTGAAATTATCGATCTGGCACGCTATTTCGTAGACGGCGAATCGCTGACTTACACTTGCACGATTGCCGATTCTTCTATCGCAACCGTATCTGTAGAAGGCACAAAGATGAGCGTGACTGGAGTAAAAGCCGGCATTACCAAACTAACAGTAAGCACAAGCAACGGAAAATCGCAGACTGTAACGGTTACCGTACGCGAAGGAGCTAACGATAACGGCTGGATGTAATTAAAAGTAATTCATTAATGAAACTATTTGATTCGATAAGACTAACGATACTGAGTGCACTGATGTGCTGCCCCGGGCTATTGATGGCCCAGGGCACGCATCCGCTCACCCGTCAGGAGATAGACTCGCTGCTCAATCCCTCACTGCTGAAGGGAGCGGAAAAGCTGCTGGAGTTTGAACAGACGGTAATCAATTTGGGCGAAATGACAGAAGACGACCAGCCTGTCACGGTGAAGTTCGACTTCCGAAACGTCGGTACACAGCCGGTTGTCATTACCAAGATACATACCGACTGCGGATGTACTGCTGCACAGACAGACAAGTTGCAGATACAACCGGGAGAAAAAGGTTCCATCAGTGTAACCTATACCCCCAAGAACCATCCGGGAACCATCGATGCGAATACATTCGTATATTCTTCTCTTTCGGACAAGCAGCCACTGGCTAAGCTGGTACTGCTGGGCAATGTGCTGCCAAGTCGTGACGAATGGAGCCGATATCCGTACGCCATGGGTAAACTGAGGCTGAAACAAAACAAGGTGACATTCCGAATCACGACCGGAGGAAGCGAAAAGCAGACGGAAAGAATTTTATGCGGCAACAGCGGTACTACAGCACTGAAGCTTTCTGTAATGAATTTGCCTCAATATGCAACATTCAAAACAGAGCCCGAAATCATCAATCCGGGACAGGAAGCCGACATCGTAATAAGCATCGATGCCTCGAAGATGGCCGGAAGAACACAGAGCTTTAAGGCTCCTCTGATTCTTGATGGAGTGACAGGACGTCCAAGTGACCGCACACTCACGCTGGAAGTTAATCTGACCGATAAATAAATAGTAAAAAACAATTGATAGCATGATGAAAAAGAAAATAGTTAACATATTGATGTTGCTTGTCATCTCGCTGATGACTTTCTCTTGTAGCGAAGACGAAGTGGTTATGGAGCCGTCGCTCGAAGTGACTCCCATCACGATGCAGGGCACATGGAAACTGGCTGAACTGAACGGCGAACAGGTACCGGAAGATTTCTATATCTACATTATATTCGACCGCAAAAGGAACTTTGAAATGTACCAGAAACACGACAGCATGTATCCACGCTACATCACCGGTACTTATTCTATCGAAAAGGATAGCCACTACGGCTACATCCTCAGCGGAGAATACGATTACGAAAACGGCGACTGGAACAACAAATATATCGTAACCGACCTGCTGCAATCCGGTTCAATGGTATGGACCGTAAAAGACGGCGATGAAGTTTCGAAATATGTACGTGTCGACGAAGTACCTGAGGAGATAGTAGAAGCTGCCAAGGTAGACGAAGAACAGTAGACGATATTATTTCCAATATCAGATTCATAAAAGCCACATACCCCGAAAGCCTTAAAAAAGAGACTTTCGGGGTATTGTTTTATCTATAACCTGCCAGTCGTTATATAATTTGAACAGAAATAGCCTAAAGGATATCCACAAGTAGTAAATCATCTTTCAGGAACAAACAAGCCATAAAAAAGAAAGCATCAGCCTTCCTCCTGAATGGAGAAACAAAGCTGATGCTTCCTCTTTTATACGAATAGATATTTATTCCACTTTCAGTTTCAGAGAACGGTCGTCCGGACCTTTGGGATGAATCACTTCCTCCAGACGTACATCGAATATCAGGGTAGAATATGAAGGAATCGCATCACTTGAAGCAGCTCCATATCCCAATCCATTCGGAATATACATTTCGACGTGCTGTCCTTCCTTCATCTGCATCAATGCAGTAGTCCAACCTGTAATCACGGCCGAAACAGCAAACTTTCTCGGTTCACTGACCGCAGCATTCCAGTCGCCGGAAAAGCTCTCATCAAACACAGTACCGTTGATCAGCTTTCCGCGATAGTGTACAGCCACCGTATCAGTTCCCAGGGGAGAAATACCCAGCGGTTCAATATTATCTTCCGGAAAAAGCTTCATATACACATAGTCGTTCTTTCCCGGCGTATAAGTCTGATTTCCCAATCCCTCCGAAGCCTCAGTCTGTATCTTGTAGTCAAGTACCCTCAACCAGCTTTCCCCGGCTGGAGGATTGGCACATACAGAAGCTATGGAGTCAATATATGCATCGTTGCGTACCGCCCAGTCACTGTATGGATCAGCTTCCGGCGTATCTTCGCTACAAGAAGCAAAGCCTATGCTCAGCGAGAGGAGGATACCCAACAGCCATAATATATTTTTATTCATGCACATTCATTTATTTACTGCAAAGTTTTCAGCAGCGTAGTAATACTAACCTTGTCGGCAATGATATTATTCAGGTCGGCAATAGCCACACGTTCCTGTTCCATTGTATCACGGTTACGCAATGTTACGCAGTTGTCTTCCAGCGTCTGATGGTCGATAGTGATACAATACGGAGTACCGATAGCATCCTGACGACGGTAACGCTTTCCGATACTGTCTTTCTCGTCGTACTGGCAGTGGAAATGGAACTTCAGGTCGTTCATGATTTCACGAGCCTTTTCAGGCAGCCCGTCTTTCTTTACCAGCGGCATGATAGCCAGTTTTACCGGAGCCAGTGCAGCAGGCAGTTTCAGAACAACACGAGTTTCGCCGTTTTCCAGCTTTTCTTCGCAGTAAGCAGCGCTCATCACGCTCAGGAACATACGGTCAACACCGATAGATGTTTCGATAACGTACGGAGTATACGATTCGTTGATTTCCGGATCGAAATACTTGATGCTCTTGCCAGAGAATTTCTCGTGCTGGCTCAAGTCGAAGTTCGTACGGCTGTGGATACCTTCCACTTCCTTGAATCCGAACGGCATCAGGAACTCGATGTCGGTAGCGGCATTAGCATAGTGAGCCAGTTTCTCGTGATCGTGGAAACGATAGTGATCGTCGCCGAAGCCCAGCGCCTTGTGCCATTTCAGACGAGTTTCTTTCCATTTCTGGAACCATTCGAGTTCAGTACCCGGTTTAACGAAGAACTGCATTTCCATCTGTTCGAACTCGCGCATACGGAAGATAAACTGACGAGCTACAATTTCATTACGGAATGCCTTACCAATCTGTGCAATACCGAAAGGAATCTTCATACGTCCAGTCTTCTGCACGTTCAGGTAGTTTACGAAAATACCCTGAGCGGTTTCCGGACGAAGATATACTTTCATAGAGCCTTCGGCAGTAGAACCCATTTCTGTAGAGAACATCAGGTTGAACTGACGGACTTCAGTCCAGTTCTTCGTTCCTGAAATAGGACAAACGATTTCCTCGTCAAGAATGATCTGACGCAGTTCGTTCAAATCCGGTCCGGCATTCATAGCCTTTGTATAGCGTTCGTGTAATGCGTCACGCTTAGCCTGATGCTCCAGTACACGCGGATTAGTGCTGCGGAACTGAGCTTCATCGAAAGCATCTCCGAATTTCTTTGCAGCCTTGGCTACTTCCTTGTTGATTTTCTCGTCGTATTTGGCAATCTGGTCTTCAATCAACACATCGGCACGATAACGTTTCTTCGAGTCGCGGTTGTCAATCAAGGGATCGTTGAATGCATCTACGTGTCCCGAAGCTTTCCAGATAGTAGGATGCATGAAGATAGCCGAATCAATACCTACGATATTTTCATGCAGCAATACCATGCTCTGCCACCAGTACTGTTTAATATTGTTTTTCAGTTCCACACCCATCTGACCGTAGTCGTATACGGCTCCCAGTCCATCGTAAATTTCACTTGAAGGAAATACGAAACCATACTCTTTACAATGTGAAACAAGTTTTTTGAAAACGTCTTCTTGTGCCATTTTTCTTTTTTATTTTTGATATTTCTTATTTTACATTCTCTTATATAGTAGGGCACAAAGATAGGCATTTATAAGCAAAAAATAAGAATAGCTGTATTAATTTATCTTATGAATAGGTGGAATCTGTAAGGAAAGATGGTTATTTTTTTCTACTTTTGCAGAAGATTGAACGAAAAGCAATGAGCACGAAAGACAAATTCACGTTAATGACTACCGCACCGGTACCCAGACTTATCGGGTCGCTTGCCATACCTACCATCATCAGCATGCTGGTAACTTCGTTTTACGTTATGGCAGATACTTATTTTGTAGGAAAAATCAATACCCAGTCTACGGCCGCGGTCGGCATTTCGTTCTCTGTCATGGCTATCATTCAGGCTTTTGGCTTTTTCTTCGGGCACGGTTCAGGCAACTATATTTCACGTAAATTAGGTGCACAGGATTACGATAGTGCAGAAAAGATGGCATCAACCGGATTCTTTTACGCTTTCATGGCAGGTGCAGTAATTGCTCTTTTCGGGCACCTGTATCTTACGGAAATCTGTATCGCCCTGGGTTCTACCCCCACTATCCTGCCTTATGCCGAGAAATACCTGGGCATCGTACTGCTGGGTGCCCCGTTCATGGCTTCTTCGCTGGTGCTGAACAACCAGATGCGCTTTCAGGGAAATGCAGTATATGCCATGGTAGGCATTATCATCGGAGCTGTGCTGAATATCGGACTCGACCCGTTGCTTATCTTCGTATTCGACATGGGAATATCGGGAGCTGCATGGGCCACACTGGCCAGCCAGATATGTAGTTTTACAGTACTGCTCATCATGGACAGCCGTGGTACGAATATCCGCATCCGGTTCAAGAACTTTACTCCCAAGGCTTCTTATCTGAAGGAAATTGTCTTCGGCGGAAGTCCCTCGCTTTGCCGTCAGGGACTGGCCAGCCTGTCGACCATCCTGCTGAACGTGGCAGCCGGAGCTTACGGCGACGCAGCCATTGCGGGTATGTCCATCGTCACCCGTATCTGCATGTTCATCAATTCTTTCCTTATCGGCTTCGGGCAAGGCTTCCAGCCTGTCTGTGGCTTTAATTACGGAGCCGGACTATTCCACCGTGTACGCGAGGGATTCTGGTTCTGTGTCAAGACAGGAGTTGTATTTCTGCTCGTCTGTTCCGTTATCGGTTACATATTTTCACCCGAAATCGTATCATGGTTCCGCGACGACCCGCACGTCATCGAAACCGGAACACGAGCCCTGCGCTGGCAACTTATTACCTTACCGCTGGGTGCATGGGTCATCTTGTGCAACATGATGCTCCAGACCATCCGTAAACCTGTCCGCGCAGTCACGCTGTCGTCGGCAAGACAAGGACTTTTCTTTATTCCGTTTATTTTGATTCTCCCCCACTTTCTGGGTTTACAGGGCGTGGAAATGTGTCAGGCGGTATCCGACCTTTGTTCGTTTCTGCTCGCCATTCCACTGACAGTTCCCGTGCTGAATGAAATGAAGAAATAAGACGTCCTACGAGCAACGTCCTGAGGTTGCGAATAAAATTTGTACAAATTTTATTTTTTTCTGTACAAATTTTCAGAAAACGTGCCGAGCTTTTTGGGAAAAGATGAAGGGAATATTCTTAACTCCTTTTGACATTATCGTTTTTTGCCCAAAAACAGATATGATTCACACCTTGAATTAGCAGTAAAATGCTGGTTTATTTTCAATAATATATATAATAGGAATATTTTTTTTCGTATTTTTGTCTGTTGTTTTTCCACTAAATCACTTATATGAGCGAAGATACTTTCGAAAAAAACGATATCCAATCAAGCGATAAAGAAGCACATTCTGACTATAAACCTGTCGATCAGGGAGACGAAAACGTAAAACATCAGTTGAGCGGCATGTACCAAAACTGGTTTCTGGACTATGCCTCGTATGTTATTCTGGAACGTGCGGTTCCTCATATCAACGACGGACTGAAGCCCGTACAGCGACGCATTCTGCACTCCATGAAACGACTGGACGACGGACGATACAACAAAGTTGCAAACATTGTAGGACATACCATGCAGTTCCACCCGCACGGCGATGCATCCATCGGCGACGCGCTGGTACAACTGGGACAGAAGGATTTGCTTATTGACTGTCAGGGAAACTGGGGTAATATCCTTACCGGAGATGATGCTGCGGCTCCCCGATACATCGAAGCCCGTCTTTCCAAATTTGCACTCGACGTGGTATTCAATCCGAAAACAACCGAATGGCAGGCTTCTTACGACGGACGAAACCGCGAACCGGTAACGCTCCCCGTAAAGTTCCCGCTCCTGCTGGCTCAGGGCGTAGAAGGTATTGCCGTAGGTCTTTCATCGAAAATATTGCCACACAACTTCAACGAATTGTGTGATGCCGCCATCTCCTATCTGCATGGGGAGGAATTTCACCTCTATCCCGACTTTCAGACGGGAGGATCCATCGATGTGTCACGCTACAACGACGGCGAACGCGGTGGTGTAGTGCGTGTGCGTGCCAAGATTTCGAAAATAGATAACAAGACACTCTGCATCAGTGAAATTCCGTACGGAAAAACAACATCCTCGCTGATAGAGTCTATTCTGAAAGCTATCGAGAAAGGTAAAATCAAGGTGCGGAAGGTGGACGACAATACAGCCGACAAGGTAGAGATTCTGGTACATCTGGCTCCGGGCGTTTCGTCGGACAAGACGCTGGACGCGCTGTATGCCTTTACCGACTGCGAGGTAAATATCTCGCCCAACTGCTGTGTCATCGACAACAAGAAACCGCATTTCCTTTCGGTCAGTGCGGTGCTCCGCAAATCGGTGGACAATACGCTGTCGCTGCTGCGTCAGGAGTTGAATATCCAGCGTAACGAAACACTGGAAACGCTGCATTTCGCCTCACTGGAGAAGATATTCATCGAAGAACGCATCTACAAGGACAAGCAGTTTGAACAGGCTGAAAATATGGATGCTGCCTGTGAACACATTGACGAGCGACTGACTCCTTTCTACCCACAGTTTGTGCGTGAAGTGACCAAGGAGGATATTCTCAAGCTGATGGAGATAAAAATGGCACGCATCCTGAAATTCAACAAGGACAAGGCGGACGAGTTCATCGCCAAGCTGAAGGCTGACATCGAGGAGATAGACAACCATCTGGCACATATCACCGAATATACTATCGACTGGTATACACGTATCAAGGAAAAATATGGAAAGAACTTTCCACGACGTACGGAAATACGAAACTTCGATACGATTGTGGCAACCAAAGTGGCGGAAGCCAACGAAAAACTGTATATCAACCGCGAGGAAGGATTTATCGGTACAGGCCTGAAGAAGGACGAATATATCTGCAACTGTTCCGACATCGACGATGTGATTATCTTCTACAAAGATGGAAAATATAAGATTGTACGTATATCCGACAAGTTGTTTGTAGGCAAGAATATCCTTTACGTGAACATCTTCAAGAAGAACGACAAGCGTACCATCTACAACGTGATTTACCGCGACGGGAAAGAAGGATTCCACTACATCAAACGTTTTAACATAACTTCGATGATCCGTGACCGTGAATATGACGTAACACAGGGTACACCCGGCTCAAAGATTGTTTATTTTACGGCCAACCCAAATGGAGAAGCTGAAGTTATCAAGGTAACCCTCCGCCCTAACCCGCGTATCAAGAAACTGATATTCGAGAAAGATTTCAGTACCATCAACATCAAGGGACGCCAGTCGATGGGTAACCTGCTGACCAAGTACGAGGTACACAAAATCAGCCTGAAACAGCGCGGCGGCTCTACACTGGGTGGCAGAAAGGTATGGTTCGACCACGATGTGTTGCGTCTGAACTACGACGGACGCGGACAGTATCTGGGAGAATTCCAGAGCGGAGAAAGCATTCTGGTGGTACACAAGAACGGAGAATTCTATACGACCGACTTCGACCTGAATAACCATTACGATGCCGACATCCAGTTCATCGAGAAATTCAATGCCGACAAGGTATGGACGGCAGTACTCTACGATGCCGACCAGCAGAACTATCCGTACCTGAAACGATTTACCTTCGAGCAGACCTCGAAACGGCAGAATTATCTGGGCGAGAACAAGCATAATCAGCTTGTCCTGCTGTCGAGCGAGGCTTATCCGCGTCTGCAAGTCGTATTCGGCGGTCACGACAGCTTCAGGGAAGCACTGATTGTAGAAGCCAGCGATTTTGTAGGAGTAAAGAGCTTCAAGGCAAAGGGGAAACGTCTGACAACCTTCACCGTCGACCATATAGAAGAACTGGAACCTACCCGCAAGCCTGAACCTCAAGAAGAAGTTGTAGAAACAGATGTCCCGGATACAGACAACGATACGGACGAAGACAACGAACAAATGACTTTATTCTAAAACCGGAACAATGAAACAGAAGTTAATTATACTGCTCGTCGCCTTGGGAACATTCTTGTCTGTATACGCTCAGGAAGATAGTCTGCAAGCCACACGCTACGTGATGCGGTCAACTCTGGTCGGGGTAGGACACAGCAACGTATTCGAAACATATCTTTCTCCGCTGGAATATACGGGAACCGAGGTACGCTTCATGCACGAAGGCATGCGTATGACACGCATACTTGGAGGAAAGGTTTCCGGGCAAAGCCTGCTTCAGGTCAACGCCTCATACAACAAGAATATTTCGCAGACGGCAGAGATGTATGCCGGGCTGGTAAACTGGAGCTATGCCCTGCACTATCAGTTCCGCATGAACGATGACAAACTGAAAATCCTGGTCGGACCGATGCTCGACCTGAACGGAGGGGTGGTTTACAACCGACGTAATTCCAACAATCCTGCGCAAGCGAAGGCCTACGGCGGACTGGGCGCATCGGGTATGCTCATCTACAAGTTCCATATAGCACGCTATCCGCTCACGGTACGCTACCAGGCCAACCTCCCGCTACTGGGGGTCATGTTCTCACCCGAATACGGTGAATCGTACTACGAAATATTCTCATTGGGTAACGGAGGCAGAAACGTAGTGTTCACTTCGCTGCACAACAATCCATCACTACGGCAGATGGTGACGCTGGACTTTCCGATACGCAACGTAACGATGCGCGTGGGCTATGTATGCGACATTCAGCAGTCGAAGGTGAACAACCTGAAAAGCCACGCCTACTCGCATGATTTCATGATAGGTTTCGTACGCAACCTGTATCTGCTGCGCGGAAAGAACCGCATCAGCATGCCACTTAAAGTAACTCCCTTTTAGCTTATGAAACGACTTGCACACATATTATATACGATGCTGACCGGACTGCAGGTTTTCTCTTCCTGCATACGGGAAGACATCTCCGGCAATACGCCCGAAGATAATTTCGAGGCGCTATGGAAAATCATCGATGAACAGTATTGTTTCCTTGACTATAAAAATCAGGAATACGGACTCGACTGGAACGAGGTGCACGAGCGCTATGCACGCCGCATCACGCCGGACATGACGTGGGAGAATCTCTTCGAGGTCCTCTCGGACATGGTAAACGAACTGCACGACGGACATGTGAATCTTTCCAGCTCGCTGGCTACCTCGCAGTACCGCGAATGGTTCGACAGTTACCCGCGCAATTTCAGCGACAGCATCCAGAGCATTTATTTGGGAAAGGATTATACCAACTCTTCAGGACTGACATACAGCATTCTGGAAAACAACATCGGCTACATCTACTGCTCCAGCTTCTCCAACGGGATAGGCGACGGCAATCTGGACCAGACCCTGAACAAGCTGGCTATCTGCGACGGCCTGATTATCGACGTGCGCAACAACGGCGGAGGCAACCTGACCACGGCACAGAAGCTGGCGGCACGGTTTACCAACGAAAAAGTCCTCGTGGGCTACATGTGTCACAAGACTGGTCCCGGACACAATGACTTTTCGGACCCGAAGCCGGTATATATCGAACCGTCCGACGGCATACGATGGCAAAAAAAGGTAGTGGTGCTTACTAACCGACGTTCCTATAGCGCAACAAACGATTTCGTGAACAGCATGAACCAGTTTCCCAATGTAACTCTCGTCGGTGACAAGACAGGAGGCGGTTCGGGACTTCCGTTCAGTTCCGAAATCCCCAACGGCTGGTCTATCCGCTTCTCGGCCAGTCCGATGTTCGATCCCTACATGAACCAACTGGAGTTCGGTATCGATCCTGATGTAAAAGTAGACATGAAAAGTGAAGATATGCAGCGAGGAAAAGATACGATCATTGAAACAGCTTGCGAAATCCTAAAGAAATAGCCCTGATATTTTGCTTTTTCAAAAATATAGTATATCTTTGCACACGCAAAAAGGAAACATCTCGTATGTTCCGCTTGCGCCTGTGGCGTAATTGGTAGCCGCGCCAGACTTAGGATCTGGTGCCGCAAGGCGTGTAGGTTCGAGTCCTATCAGGCGCACAAATTGTCTTTAGAGGAATTTCCAAAAGGATTTTCCTCTTTTTTGTTCTTGTAACCTCCTGAAATTCTGCGTATAACTGAAAGTGCTGCATTTTCATTAAAGGTTCGATAATTGTCTTTTTCCTTATCCCATAAAATACCTTGTGGAAATAGTAAGTTTTGGAGCTTTTGAGCTGTCTCTAAATCTGCATTTCTCCAGAAACTGCCTAAGTGACAGCATATTGCAAGTATATCATTTACACGGTTGTCAAGGTTCGATAAATCTTTATCAAACTTGGATAGCTCAAGGGTAATATTTGCTAAATCAGATTGTAAAGCCTCAACGGTGATTGAATAAACTTCATCATCTATTTCTCCCATACCATACCTTATTTTGCATTTCTTTAATTTACTCTCTTTTTCGCTTTTCTGCTTTTTTAACAGTGAAATATTTTGTATACGTTCATCTTGCTCTGAATTTATCATTTTGGAGATAATTTTTCTCATTATTCCAATAAATTTTTGTGGTATATCATAGCTCTCTAATAGTTCTTCGTATTTATTGTGCATTTTTTTAGCTGATACATTTGTCTTGCATCCTATACAATTACATTTATAATAATTGATATTCTTTTTCTTTACCGTATATGCTGTAAAAGGTGTATGGTCTTTGGAACATAATACATGACGCTTTAAAGGGAACTGTGTAGCTTCTTTTTGGTGCTTGTAAACACCTGTACGCCCACTTAGTATTTCTTGTACTTTCAAAAAGTCTGAATAACTAACTATGGGCGGCTGATTGCCATCTATTATTTCATAGTTTAACATTTTATGCTTTATTTTTCCTGCGTAAAATACATTGGTCAGGATGTGGTGCAACTTTTGTTTTGAAAGAACTAAACCAAAAGGACGTAATTTTTCTATTATTTGGCAATTAGCCATACCTTGTAGTTTCCATTGGAAGGCTTTTCTGATTAATTGCCCATCTGAATTAATGGTAAATGTTCTGTTTATACTTTTCCCTTCTTTATTATAACCGATTGGTACAGCCCCACAATATACTCCACTTTTCAAACAATTTTTACGCCCACTTGTGAATTTGTCTGTACGGTTTGCATTATCCCATTCTGCAAAACATAGTTTCATTTCCAACATTAGTTTTTGACTGTGGTCGGCGGTGTTTAATCCTGTTGTAGCCTCAACAATAATTACTCCTATATTCAATAAATCATTAAACATATTAATACCTTGTCCTGCATTTCTTGAAAACCTATCTATTACAGAGACTATAACATATTTGATATTACGTTTAGTCTTGATAGCAGATATCATTCTCTTTATAAATATTCCCGGTGTTTTAGCTGATTCGTGTTTTCCACCAAAATAGCCATCCTTAACGATATTGTAACCATTAGATAGGGCATATTCAGTGCAACATAGTCGTTGTGCTTCTAAACTACCACCGTTCTTTTCTTGTTCTTTTGTTGATACACGTGTCCAAATTATACAATTCTTTTCCATAATATTACTTGTTATAAAATTCAATTACAATTTCTGCGAGTGATTTGAAATAATCAATTATCACGGCACTGTCTTCTTTGTTGAGGCTGTATTGTGTGAATAGCTCTTCATAATCTTCCTCTGTCATTAAATTAAATAATATATTCCGTACAATGACGGTTATTTGTTTTTTGCCTCTTGGATATTCATTAATATACAAGACTTCTGCTCGGCATGGATAAGCGTAAAACCATTGTCCCTTAAGGATTTATAATCTTTTGTCGCAAATATACTACTGTAAATAATAGAATGCAAATCAAAGAAGCCCCGACTTTTATTTCCATAAAACACAATATGTTGATAATCAATAATGGTATTTCTTAATTAAGATTGAGGCTTTTTTTATCTGATTTTTTTACATATATTTAACTAAGACTTATATGTATCTAATTGATTATTACCATTTTCCTTTTGATTTTTCTTGCAATAGAGGAAAAAGTATTAAATTTGTAGCGTTAATTAAAAATTATAGTGCCTATGGTATAATAAATGTGGTTATAAGACATATAATATAAAAAGCGTTAGCTTGTGTACTCTTGTCTCCTAAAATCGCCAAAATAAAGGATTCTGTCAAGAAGTTACAAGGTAATGCCTGCGTCTATCGGCGTGGGCTTTTACTTGTTGTACTTGACAGATGGTGTTTGGCGATACCAAGGAGATGGTACATAATAGTAAATAGTCCACGCTTTTTCTATTGTCTCCTTACAATTTTTTGGACTAAAATTAAGTTAAGTGAATTCGAAAAATAAGATTTAAAGAAAGGAAAAACCAAAATGAAACGAATATTTATATTGTTTATTATTTCGCTTTCAGTGTGTACAATGCTAAATTCTTGTGGTCAAAGCGAAAAAAGAAGTCAAAAATCAATTCCTGTTGCTAATGAAAAACCTAAAACCGAATACCAAGAGCAACAACAGAAAAAAATGGAAGATGAAACATTTACAACAAGTAAAGGTGAATATTTAACCCAAAAAGTAATTCAACATTTCTATAATAAAGGTGTTGAAGATGGTGTTAGAGATAAGCGGGGCTCAAAAGAACGGAACAGAAATTATTATCATTTTGATGGAAATGGCACAGAGGAACAAGGAAAAGCTTTTTTTGTAAGTTGGTTCGGAATACCCTCTGATGAGAAAGCAAAAGAAGTTTATAACCAAGCCATAAAAAAATACATATCAGGATACGAGGATGGATGGAATTATTAATTTCTGAAATTTTTCAATTAAAATACTAAAGAATATGAAACATTATTTCTTACAAATTACCTTAAGCCTTATTGCAATTTTTTCTTTAACGATGGTTTCATGTAGTAATGACGATGACCCAACAAAAGGTGGTGATAAGATTGAAATTAATGGAGTTTCCTATAATTTATCAATGGTTGGATTTATGGGAAGTTGGAACGAAAGTACGAATAAAGGAACATTTACTGTCGCTGTAGATAATGAAAGTAATGGAGTTATTAATGTGGAATATTATACTTTCTCATATAGAAATGTAACCGGTCCTCAAGTAGGCGATGATTTTTCTACAATGAATTTGGTATTAACACCGCTAAACGAAGAAGAAGATGGTAGCATTACCGATTTGGAGGATGCCTTTAAATACAATTCAGGAAAGGCGATAGTAACAAATGTTAATCCCAATGAAAGCGAAATAACTATCAGATTTGAGCAGTTAAAAATGAACCATGATGGTAGGGATTATACATTTAATGGTAACGCTACTTTAATGTTTGAATATTGATTGTCGGACATGAAAAAAGGGAGGTTATTCTCCCTTTTTTTACAGATTAAATTCAGCTTTAATCCGTTGAACTGTGCTAACAGATACGTCATAAAGTTTAGCAGTTTTACGTATGCTTGTGCCCTTTTTAAGCTCTCTAATCACTTGTTTATATTCTTCTGCTTTTTGTTCTTTGCTTTTTGTACTTCCTTCTTTACGCCCCATCTTTATGCCTTTTTGTTTAGCCAATTCACGACCTGAATTAAGACGAAATGCTATGTTTTTTCTTTCCATTTCAGCGGCAAATCCAAGACAGCTTATATAAATTGCCATCGTTGGCAAAACTTCTCCTTTCTCGTCCAAAATCTGTAATCCTTCTTTCTGAAAGAATACGTTTATAGAATTGTCTGCACAATACTTTATCGTTTCGAGCACTTCCCATATTGCACGACCGAATCGACTTAACTCACTCACTAAAATTATATCAATTCCATTCTGTTTAGCATAGTCCAAACAGGCTAAAAGCACTTCACGCTCTGCATTCTTTTTTGCGCCACTAATTTTTTCAGAAAATACTTTCTCTACTTTATAACAATTAGCAGAAGCATAAGCCTTCAAATCCTCAATTTGTCTTTCTGTATTTTGTCTGTCAGATATTGAACTAACACGAGCGTATATAACTGCTTTCATAGACTGATATATTATTTAGTTATTAACTCCTTCATTTACTGAAACAAAGGTAATCATTTTCTTCTATGTATGCAAATAAATCAAAGAATAAATTTAATACAAAATATAAACGTATTCTTAGTTATTTGCTGATTTATTTGAATACACTTGTTGCTTGAATACGCTCACGCTACTAATTCTCTTATGTTCAACCGTTGGCATGATGAGGCTTGCATTTGAGTATATAATTCCTTGTATGGTTGCATCACACGTTTTATATAAGTGTTTTTACTAACTAATGACCTGACCTTAGCCTCAACAACACTCATATCATAATTACATTCTTTGAGTAATAGGCTATGTTCATAATCCTTCAGAGTCATAGGTGTTTCTTGAAAGTCACTATATACAAGAGCCTCATCGATAACCGACAAAATAGGGTTACTGCATGAATTTAGGACGGTTATAAGATTATTGTTTGCAACATTTAAATGCTGCCTTATCTGCT